>CAZVLC010000184.1:0-3454 GCA_964627885.1 uncultured Peptococcaceae bacterium | reverse complement strand
TACGAGGTACTCCATGAATAATGTAATACTGGTAATAATCTTTTTGAGTTTCATTATTTGCGTTGTCTTTATTCCTCTAAATGTGCAATTGAATTTTTATCGCGAGCCTAATTCCGGGAGTTTTGCGCTGTTGGTGAAATTATGGGCTATTCCTATATATCATAAAAGGGCCCAAAAGGTGAATTGGCAAATTTCACCGGGATTTTTACTTAGACAGCAGAAGCGTTTGCGTGCTTCTATTTCTTCTTGGCATGAGACCGGACGTATTTTGCGGAGGATAACCAGGTCGATTAGAATAAAAAAACTCTCTTTATATTCGGAGCTAAGCTTAAATGATCCCGCCCAAACTGCATTGGCAGTGGGTTCTACCTGGTGGTTGCTTGGAATCATCCACAGCCAATTAAACTGTTTATTTAATCTTGCAGATACAGATAACCAGCTAATGATTTTTCCTAATTATCGTCAAAGGAATTATCTTCGGCTAGACGCTTCTTGCATATTAGAGTTGCCACTGGGTCATATTATGATTATCCTGTACTTTTTATTATTTAAATTCAGGAGAATTGCTAAATCTGTAAAGGAGGGTTGTCTATGAGTGATCATCCGATAGAAGGGCTTATGAAAACGGCCATGGAAAGTATTAAAGAAATGACAGATGTAAATACCGTTGTTGGTGATGCTGTTGAGACTCCTGATGGAACAGTGATTATTCCCGTATCTCAAGTAGCTTGCGGCTTTGCGGCAGGAGGTAGTGAGTTTGGGATGTGTGGAGGAAAAGATAGAGGGGGAAGTGAAGTCGGCTCTTCATCTTTACCTTTTGGCGGTGGTAGTGGGGCCGGTGTCTCCGTTCAGCCGGTTGGTTTTTTAGTAGTCGGGAACGGGCAAGTGCGTTTAATGTCAGTGAACGAAAAGGGTGCGTTTATGGACCGTTTGCTCGATGTGGGGACGAAGGTACTTGAACAATTAGAGGGCATCATGAAAAAGAAAGACGAAAAGAATAAAGGATTCAACAATTCCGGGGTGGGTGCCGAGTTCGTTGGTTCCGAAATAGAAATGGAATAGAACGGTGCATTGTTCTAAAGAGGCAACATTTTTCATAACGTAAAACAGAAGAACAAAATCCGATATCCATTTGGTGGCTTTTATATTGGAGGATTTAAGAGGAGATTTATGATTAATCTGATTTGGTTGGCGCTGATTTTAGCCGGTATTATTTTGGCAGGCATCAAGGGGCAACCGGAAATTGTGACTCAAGCGGCGTTTGAAGCTGCACAAACCGCCGTAAAGTATGCCTTTGAGTTGATTGGAATCATGAGTTTATGGCTAGGTCTAATGAAGGTTGCCGAAGAAGCCGGAATCAGCAAGGCTTTTGCGCAACTATTAAGGCCTTTCACTAAATTTCTTTTTCCTTCTGTACCACAAGAACACCCGGCCATGGGTTTTATTTTAATGAATTTTAGCGCTAACCTACTAGGATTAGGGAATGCGGCTACCCCTTTTGGTTTAAAAGCGATGCAAGAATTGCAAAACCTGAACCAAAATAAAACTATAGCCAGCGAAGCGATGTGTACTTTACTTGCCATGAATACCTCTTGTATTACTCTCCTTCCGGCCACTGTAATCGGGATAAGAATTGCCGCAGGATCTACTAATCCTACGGAAATTGTCAGTACTACACTTTTCGCAACAACTGTTGGGATGACTGTTGCCTTATTTGCTGACTATCTCATGCGTCAGTATTATAGACGTAAAATATTTCACTAAACTAAGTAAAGCGAAAGGTGAGACAATATGGAAAAGTTCTTTTATGAGCTATCTCGCTGGGTTATTCCGGGTTTGCTTTTCTTTATTCTCGTCTATGGCGTTTTGAAACGGGTTAAAATATACGAATGTTTTGTCAAAGGGGCAAAAGACGGTTTTGCCTTAGCAGTGAGGATTATCCCTTTTCTAGTCGCAATGATGATGGCGGTCAGTATTTTTAGACAGACTGGCGTAATTAGCGTGCTTGAACAGCATTGTAACGCATTATTTCAACTATTGCATTTGCCACCGGATCTTTTACCGTTGGCAATAATGCGTCCTTTATCGGGTGGCGGGGCTTTAGGAATTACCACGGAATTAATTAATACATATGGACCGGATTCATATATTGGTCGACTTGCTTCAACCATGCAGGCAAGCACGGATACAACTTTTTTTATTATCGCAGTTTATTTTGGGGCAGTCGGGATCAGTAAATATCGATATTCGCTAGGGGTAGGGCTATTGGCAGATCTGGTGTCATTTGCCGCTTCAATTTATATTGTGAGTAAAGTTTTTGGTTAAGGAAAAGCACAAGTGAAAGAAACTGTAGTGTGGTAAAATAAGAAATAGTGATGTGACAGGAAGTTGTGGTGAGAAAACGTGGAAAGATTACAGAAGTATCTGGCTCGCTCCGGGGTTTCTTCGCGCCGTGCAGCGGAAGAATTAATCAGACAAGGGCTTGTAAAGGTAAATGGCGAAATTGTAACCGCAATGGGTACGCAGGTAGAACCGGAACAGGATAAAGTCGAGGTTGGGGGCAAAGTAATTAAACCGGAAAAAAGGAAGATATATTTGATTATTAACAAACCGTTACGGGTGGTTACTACTTTACACGATCCCCAAGGACGTACAAAGGTTATTGATCTTTTACCGAATATTAATGAACGCGTTTTTCCGGTGGGGAGGCTGGATTATCTTACTGAAGGCTTATTGTTACTGACGAATGATGGCGATTTGGCGTATCGACTTACTCACCCTCGTTTTCAGATTGCCAAAACATATCTTACTTGTGTACAAGGGTATGTCATGAATCATGTGGTGCGGAAATTGGAAAAAGGTGTAGAATTGGAAGATGGTCTGACTCAGCCGGCGATTGTGAGAATTCTCCATCAAACGGCGGAAGAAACATGCATGGAAATTACAATTAGAGAAGGACGAAACAGACAGGTTCGCAGAATGTGCGAAAAAATTGGGCATCCGGTTCGTACCTTAAAAAGAGTTAGTCTTGGACCACTTGCATTAGGCAACTTGGCTACTGGTCAGTCCCGTTATTTAACTGAACAGGAAGTAAGGGCCTTAAAAAAACTATGCGAATAGGAATAGGACTTTATCAATAATTTCTACGGATTATTTACTTGATATTCGGTAGAAATTACCGTAAACTGAGATTAGATAGAATATAATCACAATTCACTTAGTTCTGAATAGTCTCATTCCTGCTTAAAAGTGATAAGGAGGGAAAAATGATGAAAAGAAAAAAAGGGATTGCTTTAGTAGTTGTTTTAATGTTTGTTCTGCAGTGTGTTCCGATGACGGCACTGGCGGCACCCTTCAGTTTTACGAGTGATAATGGAAACGGTACGGGTAATTATTATGGGTTTGGAAAGTACTACACGAAAACTGTTGTTAATGGAGAAGTTGTGCAGGAAGA
>CAZVLC010000183.1:0-3475 GCA_964627885.1 uncultured Peptococcaceae bacterium | reverse complement strand
CAGCTGGCCACTCCTGATGCTTTCTTGGCAAAATTAGCTGACTTAAACGACTACCTGCCACAAAGCACGGTGGAAATTCTCCGAGACGAGTACCAGAGCGGAAAAGCCCCCGTTTCCTTTCAGTCACTGGAATCACCGCTATTAACCTTACTGCGGCGTATTACTAGGGAGGATTTAAAACAAATTGTTGAGATCTCCGAAGGACTGGAAAACCGCATCTGCAAAATCGCTTCTAGCAGCAATACTCTTTCGGATTTACTTGCTAAGCTCAAAACAAAAAGATATACCCATAGCCGGCTACAAAGATTCCTTATCCATCTGCTTTTACACTATACCAAAAACGCGCACGCGCTCCTGAATACAGCACCTCCCTATCTGCACCTATTAGGATACACCACAAAAGGACAAGAATTATTAAAGAAAGTCAAGAAGCAAGCAACAATTCCTCTCATTACCAAAGGCAGTCAAATCAAGCCATACCTGCCTAACGACGCTGTACTGCGGCGCTTTTGGGAATTTGATGTTCGCGCTACTAATCTTTATGCCTTGTTCTATCCGCAAACAAGTGTACGCACCGGCAATCTTGATTATTTACACCGTCCCGTTTCCCCCGCGAGCACAAAAAATCCATAGGTCTAGCCATCTTCTCCTTCCCATATACTCTTATAGAAGGCTACAGAATACATTTCACTTATATTTTTTTCCAATCGCGAACGGTAATTAGGTCTTTATAGAAATCCATATTAATTGAATCCCCCAAGCCAATATCCCCGGTAGTACCAAGATGTCCTGTACTAGCTGACCATTCATATGGTGAAGATGCAGGAGGATTATAGAAAAACGGACTGGCAGACCCTAATTCAGCTGATTTTGCTTTCAAAAAATCGGGGTCAGCCTTGAAATTCTTGTTTGCCGAATAAATCAGCACATCTTTATTTAATGAAACTGCCACCCCGCTAAAATTAAGTCGCCCCGAAAATTTTAAATAGTATGTCGATAACACTATCCCTTTTATATAGTTACTAGTAGTGCTGCTAAAATTAGTGGTATCAACAACGATGGAATTCTGAGGAGGATTAAATATAATCCCCATATCGTCCTTTGCCATAAACCATACGTATCTGTTAGAATTATTGATAATATAAACTTCCCCGTCCGACCCAGGCTGCACCACTGTAACGCTCCAAATACCATATTTAGTCGTGTCATACTGATAATTATTTATGATATTTCCACCAGCGGCTGTGTTAACTTCAATTGTATCAGGTATATCGTCATCGATTTTTACAGCTCCCGTTGTTGAGCTTTTATATACTCGTAAATAATGCTGGATAAAATCCTCATCAAACTGTTTCCTTTTGAATTCAGTGTCCAGCGCTTCCTCAGTAGCATTGGAAAAAGTTGCTCCTATGCTGCACGCATTATATGTTTCCGTTCCATCTTCTTCGTCAGATACTATTACCTTGCTACTTTCCCCAGTACCATACCAGTTACCAAGAATCTCAATTTGATTGTGTTTCCCATGTACTTCTATGTTCTTCGTTGTATATGCATCACCCTCTATAAGAATCTCATTCCAATTCGTCTGCTCGTCAAATAATATGTTTTTCGCATACACATTACCATTTACTTTAAAGCTTGAATCCTTAGCCAGTGCTGGATCTTTCTTAAGCCGAAGAGAATTATATGTTGAAACATCACCCACTACCGTAACATTATTTCGACTTCTATTCATTCTAATACCACCATCCGTCAAACCATGTGCATAACAATTACCTTCAATTAATATGTTTTGATTATATCCAATATCAACATCCTGCTTTGCTGCGACAAAAACATAATCATAGATAGGGTTATACTCAGCTGATACATTAGTGCTTGTTTGAATTGTATCGGGGAACTCATCAGGTACTTTGATCTCAAAGTCTATTTCTACCTTCTGGGTTATTTCTTTCCCTTCAAGATATTCCTCTTTATCAAAGGTTGATGTGAGCTTTAATAAACAGCTATCACCGGAAAACAATGGGCTGGTGGAAACTACACTAATATCAGGCTTATCTGAACTTACACTTTCATCTATTACTTTATAATTGCTAGGGTCATCCAACGCATCTACAAGCGTGCTACTAAGATACTCCTTGTACTTGTTCTGAAAATTCTCTAACCACACCACATATTCCGGATCGGTGGGCGTTTTTAATTTTTCCTTTAATTTTTCAACATCAATTGGACCTGCCGGATCACTACCGATAATATATATACTATCATAACCACTTTCAGTGATCATACGATTTCTTTCTGCTGCGATAAAATCCTTAATTTTCGTATTAACTTCATTGTTTGCTTCAATGACAGCTACTTTAACATTATTTAATACAATCTCATAAGCTTGTTCCAAACCTGACTCAGCCATATAAAAGGAGAGGACCGTCTTTTTATCAGTAAGGCTCAAACGATAATTGTTCACACTTAAAGACAGTACTG
Source organism: uncultured Peptococcaceae bacterium (assembly GCA_964627885.1). Classification (GTDB taxonomy): domain Bacteria; phylum Bacillota; class Peptococcia; order DRI-13; family DTU073; genus UBA3937. Next base: position 991 of record CAZVLC010000183.1, on the reverse strand, counting down.
CTAATCCAAGGGTGCTTAAAATAAATATAACAATTATTACCATCATCATGGCCGACCCTTTTTTATTTAACAACCCACTCATAAGCCATTTTTTTAACATGCCAACACCCCCTTCAATATTAATACTTCACATGAATATACAGATTATTCATCCGTATTTTATCATTCCTCCAAAAAGTCATCTTCCCCCTGTGTTGTCAGATTTTTCTTGCTTGAGTTGCCTTAGCTAAGATCTCACTAGCTGGATCAGAATCCTTTCTAACAGTTACAGTAATTCTTGCCCCGCTTTCAGTAGTAAGTTCATTAGTCGTTAGACTTACCTTGCCTTCGTTATTTAAAATAAAATTCGGGCATGGATTTTCTATCTTAATGACTACCCAACGATTAGAAAGTAAACTATTTATTACATTAAGTGTTAGCTGCTGTTCTTCTTCAAGATTGATGGATATTAATCTATCAGCACTCGCCGGAGTAACCGGTTTTAATTTAGTTGATAATAAAAGCGTCCCATCTGTTTTTTCCAATATTAACTTTTCATCTGTCCCATCAGCAGATATTCTGAGGACAAGCGTATCGCCATCAGTAGCACCTGAATATGTTAAACTACCAAGCCCGATATCAATACTGCCTCCAAAATAACCGGTGACACTCATACTGCCGGCAAACGGATCAATGGGCTCATCTAAGACAACCTCAATATTTACATATAATTCTGTATCCGCGTCAACGAAAGCATTATCAATTGTTGCATACTCATTTAAACTCTTGGCCTTATATTCTTCCATATATTTTTGAGCCACATAATTTGCTGTTTGCTGTAATTCGGTCTTATTGTTTGTTTTCATGGAATTAATGAAATAATTCGTAAGGGGAATAACTGCACAAAGGATAAGAGTAGCAAGAAGGACTTCGACTAATGAAAAACCGTCTTCCCTTTTATAATAATGCATATTGTCCCCTCCTTTTCATAAATAAACAATATTACTGCCCT
>CAZVLC010000182.1:0-3521 GCA_964627885.1 uncultured Peptococcaceae bacterium | reverse complement strand
CTCTCCAGCAAACTGTTTTTTGGTAACAAATTCGACAATATTAAAACCCAGCACACTGACTACTATTAGAATTCCGCCGTATCGTTCTTTTTTCCACGCTAGAACTACGCCAGCAATAAAAAGCAAAGGAATAAATATCAACATTATTTTTTCGCCCAAACTAACCTTGAGAATTTCATTGAGGTTAGCCTCCCCAATAAAAAAAAGTAATAACAATCCGGCAAAACCCCAACTGAGCAACCTGGTAACCCAACGCAGGGCTAAAACGCCTGCATAATTAAGCGTTCCTTTGATAACACTCCCTCCTTTAACCTTTCTTAGGCTTTACCCGTGTTGCAAGCAGATATTTGATATCTTGAAGCACCGCCTGCTCTTTCACCTCGGTCATTAACCAACGCCCCCCACAAGAACTCGAAGTATTGCGGTATAATTTCTGTATATAAGGCGTAAACGTTTCCAAAGCCATCTCCACCTCATCCTGCTCTTTTGCCCCAACTACCACTAAGGCAATGAAATAACCTTCCATTGGATAAAGCGTACAAAGTGACTTACTGCTCTTTTGATATTTTACATTCCAACCTGGCTGCATAGAACACTTACTATAGGACATTTTCGGTTGAACCTGATATGTATTTTCAAGATAAGAGATTAATTCTGCCCATTGCAGTGCACCTTGCCCGATATACTGCTTGATGTCCTCAGCGGACGGCATTTGGTCGATACCAAATAACTCATGCCATTTCGCCATAATCTATTTCCTCCTTTATCATTCTCATTTTGCCCCACTATCAAGCAACTCTCTAGTTCTTTTTCGACTAGCATTATGACATGGATTGACAAACGCACATGGAACAGCAGTGATGCACTTTCCGCAGACATCAGCTAAACCAAATCCTGAATATTTGGCCGCGTTTAGAAGTAAACTCTCATAACACTTCTGCCGATCATACGAATCGACCTGTAATGCCCCATTTACACATTTTTGCACACATTGAGCACAAGTCTTATTATACTTATACAGACAATATTCCTGCTGCGGTCTGGCCGTAGGTTCTAGCGCGAGATTAGTGACGATACTGCCAATCCGCCCGGAACATCCTTTTTCCGTGATTAACATCTGATGCAGACCAAATTTACCGAGCCCAGCAATATAGGCCACATGTTTGTGCGACCAATCGCTAATCAGTTTTTTCTGATCAAAATTATGGGTCGGTGGGAGCTTTGATGATTGATAATTCATCGCCGTGAATTGTGCATTCATAAATGTATTTAAATCAACTATTAGTTTATTTGTTTCAGTATATGCTCTAGCCCAGGTTTCCGAACTTTCCTTCGTTTCTCTATTACTAAAATTAACATCTTGGGTAAAGGGAACATAAAATGCAATCACTGTCTGCGCATCTGCTAAAATATCGGTAGGTAAGGCATGCGATGGTGAAACAAGTTCTTTTAGCTGTAAAAACAAAGGATCCGCCGCCCTGGCGAAGGCTATTAAGGGTTCCTCCCAGTGCGTGATCGTATGATGTTCTGAGTGATAATTTCCTACAAAGTCTTTGATTAATTTGGTGACCTTTTCCTTCATGATAATGCTACTACCCCTTTATTTTTTTTAGGCGAATAAATTTCGAAAAAACTGTTCTCTATTATTCAGAAAGGCCTTCGTTAATTGATAATGATCAGTATCTTCATAGGCGGTCTTTTTTAGGCTCATGTCGTCGAAGCTATAGATTAGGGCATCAGGATATGCCATCAGAATCGGCGAATGTGTCGCAATAATAAATTGGGCCTTCCCCTCCTGCTCCAATTGCCTCATTATCCTTAAAAAAGCTAACTGGCGCTGTGGTGAAAGGGCTGCTTCCGGCTCATCAAGCAGGTAAATACCTTTACCGTTAAACCGATTACTAAAAAGAGCCAGAAAAGCCTCTCCATGAGATTGCTTATTTAAAGATTTCCCGCCATACGCCTGAAATGTGGCAAATTCCCCTTCTTCTTTGGCCATTTCATCCAAATATCCTGCAAAATCGAAAAGAGTCTCGGCCCGCAAAAAAAAACCATTAGTTACTTTCGGTAACCAGGAGACAGTGATTATAGAAGCTAACTCGGCCGTATGATCATCCTCGGCAAAAAGGTTATTGCGATTTCCACCCTTTGCCCCAAAACCACATTTAAAAGCCAGCGCCTCCAATAAAGTGGATTTACCAGTTCCATTTTCGCCAATAAAGAAGGTGACATTATGCTCCATCTCGAGCGAACGAGTATCCTTCAGGGACGGTACATTAAATGGGTACCTATTTTGCTCCTTAATTTCGTTCCAATGAAAAGTAATTTTTTTCAGAAAGGCCAAAATGCTCCCCCCAACCCACCGTTTGATAATATCTCGTTTCCCAGTCCGTCTTTGTGCTTTTACATCAATTCCATTATATCATAGTAACGATAAATAAAAGTATCCCTGCGATAATCACAAGGATACTCTTGTTTAGCTATTTCCCTTTTATCTCTTAACCCGGTGTAACCCGGAACAGGTGATAACCTCAATCCCTTCCTTATCCAAAACGTCAAGTAAGAGATTAACCCCCAAGGAATCACTGGCCATATGCCCGGCAATCAACACATTAATATGGTTTTTCTCTGCTTCCTTCCGGTGTTTTTCGCCCATATGCATTCCCACGATCGTGCCGACCCCGGCAACCGCCAGTTTGGCAAAGGCATCTTCCGAACCACTGGTACCTCCGGTCATATCAACAAATATTTTCCCGGCCCTGTTTGATTCTTTTCCGACAAACATTTTCGGGCCGGCATTAATTTGCTTAGAAGCCTGATATTCCGGTATCGTCATAAGCACTTCCACTACATCGCCAACCGTTTCTGGCTGTTTTTCGGCAAACAGCTTCTCTAAAAAGGTATTGACCATATTATCGGCCGGCGTATGCACACACATAAAAGGAAAATTCAAGAGCCGAGCTGCATCCACCGACCGGTTATGGTTGAGTGGCATCATTCCCCGCTCGACCTCACTGATCCGCGAGGAAAGAATCCCTTCAGCCACATTAATCGGCACTCCCAACTGGGCGAGAACATCCTCTTGTAGACCCATTACTCTAAACAGGTTTACTAATGCTTTCCCTTCGGGATGGTGAGACAGCACTAAATCGATTTTCTCACCTTTTTCCCGTAAGCGATCGGCCAGCAAAATTTCCTGTGCTTCCATGTCAATCCCGGCTAGAATTCTTTGTACTTCCGTCTCAGGAGCGCCATTTAATATCCGCGTATCACCATATGGATTTGTTAATCGCTCACGATCAAAATAAGTTCTTTCCTGGTCCGTTAATTTTTCATATTCTTTCGCGGCACGAGTCAGGTATTTTTCCACTTCGGTCAACGGTCTGGGATCATTTTCTTTTCCCAGACTAATAAATTTTTGATAAATATCTATTAAGCGCAATTGTGGTCAAACCTCCCTGTTTTTTTATTTATTATCTGCTTCATCCAATAGTTTTATCAAGTCATCATAATTTTCTTTT
>CAZVLC010000181.1:0-3533 GCA_964627885.1 uncultured Peptococcaceae bacterium | reverse complement strand
GGGGACGCAACAGGTGCATGGCGACGTTGTCTACAAAGTGACCAAATCCGACCGAGGACGGGGTGCTTTTACAAAAGATACCGTAATTCCGGGGGTAGATGCCTTGATGACCAATGAACAAGGCATCACCTTGACTTCTTATTACGCGGATTGTGTGCCGGTTCTTTTTTTAGATCCTGTTCTCAAGGTCATTGCCGTTGCTCATGCCGGTTGGAAGGGTACGTTAGCCCACATTGCCGCAAAAACGGTGCAGGCCATGGCGGCGGAATATGGCTGTCGGCCGGAAACATTGTTCGTCGGGATCGGACCAAGTATCGGACCCTGTCATTATGAGGTTGATGAGCCTGTCCTAAGGATGGTGGAGGAGGCTTTCCCTGTTTGGGGCGACTTTTTGTTGGAAAAGAACAGTGAGAACGGAGAAGTACATTTAAACCTTTGGGAAGCGAACCGGAGACAGTTATGGGATGTGGGAGTTCTTGATGAGAATATCGCTGTGTGCGGGATGTGTACTTTTTGTTTACCGGAAAGGTTCTTTTCACACCGCGCCGGAATGCCTGGACGACAAGCGATGATGATTACGTTAAAGTAGCGGGGCCTTTTAGTTAAAGGGGATAAAGGAGGAGTATATGGCGAAGATTCTGGTTGTGGATGACGAATTGAGTATCAGGGAGTTGGTGAAATATAATCTGGAAAAAGCCGGTTTCACGGTACAATGCTTAGATGATGGCACAAAAGCATGGGCTTATTTGCAAAAGGCATCCCCTGATTTGGTTGTGCTTGATTTAATGTTGCCGGGGATGGACGGATTGGATGTGTGCCGTAATATTCGCCAGATGGAGAAAACCAAAATGCTGCCGGTTCTGATTCTGACCGCAAGGGGGAGTGAGATTGACCGGGTCGTAGGCTTGGAAATCGGGGCTGATGATTATTTGACAAAACCTTTTAGCCCGCGAGAGTTAGTGGCACGGGTAAAAACAATTTTACGCCGCAGTCGGAATTTTTCCGTCGTTTCCTTGCCACAGGAAAATGCTCCGCTTATTGTCAACGGAAATTTAAAAATTTATCCTGAATATTATCAAGCAATCCTTGGCGGAGAGAAGTTGGATTTAACGTTGAAAGAGTTTCAATTGCTTTTACAATTAGTGACTAACCCCGGGAAGGTATATACCAGGGAATATTTACTGGAAAATATTTGGGGTTATGAATTAAGCGGGGATACCCGAACAGTTGACGTGCATATCCGTAATATTAGGCGAAAATTAGGTAATTATCCGGAAGCAGAATTAATAGAGACGGTGCGTGGCATAGGTTATCGGTTTAAAAATGAGGAGTAGAAGAGGACGGTGCGATGAAAAAAATTATTTATAAAGCAGCGTTGATTTTTACCGTTATAACCGGTAGTGGCTTTGGTGTGCTGTATCTTTTCTGGGAAATCAAAAAGGTTACTCCGCACTGGTCGGTATTCGGCGGGGTATTTTTGGTCTGCCTAGCGATTTTCCTTCTTTTTGCGCACCATCACACAAAATATCTTGTCAAGCTCAATAACCAAGTTCAATCATATGCTAATGGAGATCTGACGGCACGGGTGATAACGATCAATGATGATGAGTTGGGGCAATTGAACACATCCTTGCAGTCCATGGCGGAAAACCTTCATCAAAGAATGCAGCAGACTTTGCAGGAAAAAGGCCGGATGGAGACTATTTTGGCCAGTATGGCCGAAGGTGTACTGGCTTTTGATATAACGGGGAAGTTGTTGTTGATTAATAAAACGGCCGAGGATATGTTAAATGTAGTTTGGGAGGAAGTGCGGGAGCACTATTTCTTGGAGATATTAGAGAATTATCATATCGCCTATCTCCTGAATAAATGCTTAGTACACGGGGAGGCGCAGACGGCTGAGGTTAAGCTGTCTTTGGAGGATACGGAGTATTACCATGTTTATATTACCCCAATTAAGGGGGAAAACGGACTTCCGCATGGCACGGTTATGGTCTTGCGTAACATCACAAAGCTTCGAAAATTGGAACAAATGAGAAGCGAATTTATTTCGAATGTTTCTCATGAATTAAGGACACCGTTAACTTCCATTAAAGGATTTGTGGAAACGCTGCTGGATGGAGCGCAGGAAGACAAAGAATTAGCGACTAAGTTTCTGACGATTATCAATATGGAGACAGACCGCTTAAATACGCTGATTAGTGATTTGCTCTTTTTATCCAAGCTGGAAAGTGGCGATATGGAAATTATCAAGGTTAAGATTGAGGCGCGGGCACTGGTAGAAAAGATTATCACTCTTTTGGAGCCGGTCGCCTGGCATAAAAATATCCGACTGGAAAGCGAAATTAAACCGGGCGCTGAATTCTTCTATGCATCTTATGAGATGATTGAACAGGTATTAATAAATCTGGTGGATAACGCCATTAAATATTCACATGAAGACGGGGTTGTGAAAATTGTCCTCAGGCCGGGGGAGAAGATCCGCCAGGAGGAGCAGATTGTGATTGAAGTAATTGATCAGGGCATTGGGATTCCCAGTCAAAGCCTGTCGCGGATTTTTGAACGTTTTTACCGTGTCGATAAAGCCCGTTCACGCCAAGTAGGGGGGACGGGATTAGGCTTATCCATTGTCAAGCATATTGTGGAACGTCATCATGGGCGGGTGCAGGTTAAATCACAGGAAAATGAAGGCTCCGATTTTATGATTATTTTACCCAAAGTATAGATTCAGTCTTGTTTTAGGCAGGATATCCGGCCTGCTCGTAGAATATAAACTTATTAAGTTAACTTTTGACTAGGCGGGAATATTGTGGCTAAGAAAATTTTATTGCTTAGTATATTAGGTTTTGTATCCTTTAAATTATTTACCGGTTATTTACCGGTTGAGGTTATCCCTGTTCAGTATGCCGAAGTCGAAGACACACTGGAAGGGGAGTTCCTGATTTTGCGTGAGGAAAAAGCAGTGACCACGGCGGTACGTGGGCGTTTTAAGCCGGTGAAGCCGGAAGGGGAAAGGGTTGCGAAGAATACCGTTATCGGTTATCTGGAAACACTTAGGGGGACAAGCCTGGAAATAAAGACAACGCAGGCAGTCAAAGCTCCGTGTGCGGGGATACTGTCCTATGATACTGACGGTCTGGAGGATATTTGTGATCCTGCGGTGTGGACGCAATTGGATTTAAGTAAATTGGATCAGCAAATGTTGGAAACAACAGCACAGGATAATGAAACAACCGGTACGGATATTATTGAAGCAGGTCAAAGTATTTTTAAGATTGTGGATAACTTGGCTCCTTGTTATTTTTATTTAGCAGGCACCGGGGCTTATCCTGAAAAAGTGCAAAAAGGAGACAATATTTCTCTTCGTTTAGCCAATAATAAAGAGAAGCTTTTTAAAGGCACAGTAATTGATTTAGTTCGAGAAACCGGGTCTTTCCGGCTTCTGTTAAAAGTAACCGATGGGCAAATTCAAGAGCAGGGGCGGCAGAAAAAAGGTGAATTAATCGTCAGCAGGTATAAGGGGATTGTTTTAC
>CAZVLC010000180.1:0-3542 GCA_964627885.1 uncultured Peptococcaceae bacterium | reverse complement strand
CTGCCGGATTTATGGCGGCTTTAGTAATGGTGGGAACCCTCATTATTCAAATTCCGACACCGGCGAAAGGATATATCCATATCGGAGACAGCCTAGTTTATCTAAGTGGCATCTTGTTAGGTCCTGTCATGGGAAGCCTCGCCGCAGCCATTGGCTCAGCGCTAGCCGACCTGGCCTCCGGTTATGCGGTCTATGCCCCCGCAACCTTTTTCATTAAAGGCATTGATGCGCTTGTCACCGGATATATCTTTTCTGCCCTCACCCAAAAAAGCACTTCCTTATTAATAAATGCCATTGCCAGTGTTATCGGCATGCTTCTCGGCGGTAGCATTATGGTCGTAGGTTATTTAGGTTATGAAACACTCTTATACGGCTTTGCTCCCGCTGTTTTAAGCATGGCCGCCAATACCATCCAAGCAGCCGGGGGAGGGCTACTCGCCCTCCCCTTGATCCTTACCCTGAAAAAATTACACCATCATTAATTCTTTACACCGGCAATAACTTCTTTACCATGCGGTACCCATCTTCTTTTCCACCGGCATAATATCCCTTGAGCAGCTTGCTCGCCGTAAAGCCGAGCTTAGCATAAAGGCCTTGTGCCGCGCTGTTTCCGAGGCGCACCTCCAAGCCCATTCTCTGATAGCTGCCGTAGAACCCCGCTATTCTTTCACGCAAGTATGTGTCAATCAACCCTTGCCCGCGGTAATCCGGCAAAAGGCAAACCGAATAAAGCCGGATATAGCCGCTCTTTTTGCGGGTAAGATAAGCCGCATAACCTATGGGGACCTGTTCTAACTCCAGAATGTCCAGAACAATCGAGGCATGCACGTTTTTAATCATGTCCCCTATAGAACGGCGTGAAAAAGCCTCCGTTCCGAAACACGTTTGCTCCGTGGCCACCAGCCAATCAAGATCGGCCGCAACGGCTTTGCGATAATGCAAAGGATTCATCGTGCTCACCTGCCAAATATTCGATGATCTGCCTGAAAATATCCGGACTGCACTGGTCTTCATTGCCAGCGTCAATGTCCGGATTATCATTTACTTCGATCACCAAATAACCTTCTTCCATCTCTTTAAGATCAACGCCATACAAACTATTCCCAATGCTGTTTGTGGCCGCAAGCGCGGTTTCCAGCAAGCGCCTGTCTGCTTTTTCAATAGGAACACCCACTACTTTATAAGTCTCACCATTAGTAGCCCGATCCATTACTCGCCAGCCATCGGGGGCAAAAACATATTTGACGACGGATAATACCTGACCGTTTAAAATCACCACACGCCAGTCGAATCTACTTGGTCTGTATTGCTGCACAATCAGACGATCGGCCCGGCGTAAAAATTTTTTCCCGATCTTCAAAAATTCCTCACGATTAGCGGCTTTCTCCACAAAACGAGAAAAACAGGAATTAGGTGCCTTTAACACTACCGGGCAGCCCAGTAATTCCAGCAATTCATCAGCCTTTCCGGCACAAAGCTCCTGCTTCTCGAGAAAAACGGTCTGTGGAATAGGCACATCCTGCTTAAGCAGATGCTGATACATATTCACCTTATCACAACAGATCCTAATGCTTTCCGGATCATCAATCACACGTAAACCCTGCAATTGGGCCAGCCTAGCTACCACATAACTAGTGTTCAACGGGTCAGTTAAAGCCCTGATATATAAAGCATCATAATTACTCAAATATTTTACTTCGTTCCGAAACAGAAAATCCAACTGGTGCCCTTGCTCAAAGGCCACCCGCCGATATTTGGCAAAGGTCCTTAGGCCCAAGGAGCTGGCTAAAGCAGCCCTTTCCGTAAAAACAGCTATCCTTGCCATTTTCCGCACTCCTCCAGCAGAACCTTTTCCTGCTGATTCAGTTCTTTCATCATTAGTGATTCTATGGCCGAAAAGTAAAGAGCATCCCCACTTTTAATCACACGCACTTTCATCAATGGCAACTGAAAGGCCGCATAAATCTCCTCTGCCATCCGGTGATACAATTCATTAATCGTTTCCCCGAAAATGCAGGCGAATTCGGCAATTTCGTAATTTTCGGGTAGAAACTGGCACAATGTCGGGTACTTACCACCCATCGTCAGTGCTTTGATTTTTGTTTTTGTCTCTGCCGGGTTAGCAATAAGCGCACATTTTGTGGTAAAAGGATTGATCGGATAGGCTAATACCGGCGGTGCAACCTCCTCGTTAACGATTTCATACCTGGGAACCCTGATGCCCCACTTTTCCGCCTTGTTCAGCGCGATTGGCACAATATAGGCGTCCAAGATCTCCTGCGTAGTCGGTTTAACACTTGCGCCGGCTAATTCATAGTCCAAGCTGTGGTAATAACCTGTCGATAAATACGAATAATCCCCACTTAGATTGTATTCCGTCATCACCAAACCACTCTCCGACCCTTTTTATATTTTCTAAATATTGTCAGATTATCGTAGATTATTATAGCACACTAGCAGAAAAAATCACAGTAAAAGATAACCCGAATGTATCCACAGGTGTTAAGCATATATTAGGCTATTCCCGCTTCTGTTTACTAAGACGTTTTTGTACAGTATTATATTTCTTGGCAATCCTTAATGGTTCCCCTTGCAGCTCTGAAAACGGCTTAAGATTAAGCACTTCTTTTAAACTCCCGTCAGCACCAAACTGAATTTGCTGGATTATTTTTTCTTTCAAAAATGGGAATGTTTCAGCTACTTTATCAACCCTACCTTCCTTCAGTTGCAAACTCCCTTTATTAGATAACTTATATAAAACGAAAGTACCTTCTAAGGGCGCCTTTCCATCAAAATATCTACCTTTTATTTTGGTTAACTGATTTAAACTTTTTGTGCCCTTTTGCATTTCATCTATTATCTTTTTCGATACGGTCGGCTCCTCAATTATTAGCCTGGCTAAATTGAAATGCTTAAGACTATTATTGGCAAATTTACGTACGATAAATTCTAAATCCATCCCATTAAGACTTTCTATTTGCCAATAAAGAAATCTTCCTCGCTCTACATTAAACAAGCCGCTCGCAAAATCCTTTGATTCGGTGGGAATAAGTTTAGAATTTCCTTTGTTACCTGCAATTCTAACCACTCCCTCTTTTGATACTGTCCAATAAAATTCACCGTGGGGGGTTAGAGTTTTACCACTTCTGGCCCCCTTTTTTACAGCTTTCGGTTTATAGTTATATATATCACCTTATACTGAATTGAAGGTTTTTGGGTGCGGTATTTTCTAATATGATATAACCATACTGCGCGAGGTCTTTAACCCCTTTCGGGATTCCCTCCAAAACGCCGTAAACAAACTTAACTCCCCAATTAGTTTGCGGAGTAATGTGCGCATCTATTTTCTTCGTAATAGCATTTGCAAATTGCCAATCAACCCACCCATTAAGACGTTTAATCCTTTCCTGTTTAACTTGTACCATAGCACGGCAATAATACTGCCAGGCATCGTCGTTCTTAGATTCATCAACGCCTAAAGCTGTTAATGGAAAACATTCCAGAAGCAGTAATACTATTAAAAAACAACGTGTTTGACGATA
>CAZVLC010000179.1:0-3584 GCA_964627885.1 uncultured Peptococcaceae bacterium | reverse complement strand
TTATAATAATGCATATTGTCCCCTCCTTTTCATAAATAAACAATATTACTGCCCTAGTGTACTATTTACCGAATATATTTTCATCATTTCCCATAAACTGCAATTCAATTCTTCCATTCATTTAATCGATATTTTCGCTTTGTGAATTCATTGCTATATTTGAAATATCTTAATATTATTATACCATAATCTTAAGCAATATCAATAGTTTGGTCAATATTTTACATTTCCGTTATTATTCTCCTTAATTAAAAAGTTAAATTTCACCCCTCTTTTGTCTCAAACAGTGGGATGTACTTTTACAAAACATCCACCTTATGTTGATATTTGTCACTAACCTCCTAAAGGCAGCCAGATCAATAAATACCTGCCAACCGACCCCCTCCTGCACCGGTTTTAGTAGTTTGATGTACCGGCCACCAACTTATGTACCTTCTAATCCTCAGGTCTAGCCTCACACTTCTTCCCATATACTCATAAAGAGAAGATGCTAAAAGAATCTTTAATGAAGATGGGAAGGGGCTTTTTATGCCAATAATGAGCAAAAGACCTGAAGCCGAATTTAACATTATATTTTCAGTTTTTTTCACCGGCGCGGTTCTTTTTTTGCTGATTGCCATGCTCATCTGGCCCGAACAGACGTACCGGGGGGCCCAGTACGGACTAACATTATGGGCTACCGTACTGGTGCCCTCCCTTTTGCCTTTCTTTATCATCTCGGAAATTCTGCTTAAAATCGGGATCGTGCAGATGTTCGGAGTGCTTTTAGAACCTTTCATGCGCCCCTTATTTAACCTACCGGGAGTAGCCTCCTTTGTAGTAGCGATGGGCTTTACCTCCGGCTTCCCCATGGGGGCGGTCCTCACAAAACGTCTTTACGAAGAAAAGCAGTGTACTGTAGCTGAAGCCGAACGGCTCGTGGCCTTCACGAATAATTCCAGTCCCCTCTTTATCCTGATGGCCGTGGCTGTTGGGATGTTCCACAACCCTTTTCTCGGAATTATCCTAGCGATTTCCCACTATCTCGCCAATCTCATTATTGGGATCATGCTAGGTTTACGTGCGCCTAGACAGCCCGAACTATATCCCTTTGACAAAGATCTTTTACGCCGAAGCATCCAGTCCCTTGTTGAAGTACAAAAAAAGCGCCCGCCTTGGGCGCAGTTAATGAGCAATGCCATTAAAGCAGGGATAAATAACATCTGTCTAATCGGCGGCTTCGTAGTTATTTTTGCCATTATTATCAATCTGCTCCGCGTCACCGCACTACAAAACTTAATGGCTTTTCCCTGCCGAATCATTCTCGGTATTCTTGGCCTTACACTGGAGTTGGATTCGGCATTAGCCACAGGATTCTGGGAGATGACCCTTGGACTCAAAAATATTTCTTTAGCATCCGCTTCTTGGCAAGATAAAGCAATCCTAGCAAGTATTATTTTAGGTTGGAGCGGTCTTTCCATCCAAGCTCAGGTTGCTAGCGTCCTCGCCGGTTCCGGAATCAGCCTTCGTCTCTATTATCTTAGTCGCATCCTGCAAGGTTGCCTGGCCGGAATAATTACCTATTTATTGACGCTAAATAAGTTGCTCTTGACTACTCCTGTCTACAATCAAGTACCAATCTCTCTCTCAGGCTTTTCCCTTTTTGGAGCCTACTTTCTGATGACTTGTCGCTTGTTCAACTACGCCTTGCTCACCCTTATCTTTCTTTCGTTCCTCTGCCTAATCTACAATTATATCTCCCGGATTTTTCATGCTAAACCTTCTGCCAATCGCTAACCGAAATGAGGTTTTTATAAGGATCTAAACTAATAGAATCCCCTACTCCAAACTCAGCAGTTTGCGTAATCGTAACCTGCTTTTCATCCGGCCAAGGTAAGCTATCGCCTGTTGGACGGTTATATTTGAAGGGGTTTTTTCCAATCTTCTCTAATTCATACGCTTTTTGCCGCAGATAATCCGGATCCGCCGTAAAATTCTTATTATACTCACATCTAACCTGAATCTCCCCTTGCTTAGCCAACAATAAACCGGTAAAATTCACTGTTCCATATACTCTGATATTCCCTTTCGCAATAACAATACCTTTAACTGGGTTACTTCCCACTTTAACCTTAATAATTCCTTCTGGGAGAGCTAAACCATGTACTTCAGGCCCAACTATATATACGCCTTTGATTTTTTCGTCATCATCGATGATTATAAACTCATCAGTTATTACTTCCCCACTAACAACCTCATCCGAAATGATATTCCCAACATCAACTAAATAATTATTCATTCTGCTATACTCAAACTGTTTTTTTCTCATCTCCACAAAATTATTAATGTGTGGTAAATGGGGAGGCTTATATTCACCGCCATTAATAATCACTAAATCATCTAAATTGTCAGGGGAACTTGTATAATCAGGCGATAAATAAGCATCCTTCACACTGCTTTCCGTCATCCCATACCAATTATTATTAACGGTGATCCATGACCCATTCTTCCCATACATGAGCAAATCTCCTGAAGTATAAACATCCCCCTCGTTTACTGTTATACTGACATTAGAAGCATTTTGATTAATTATCAGATGTTCTGCATAAACGTTTCCGTTTGCCACCAACCAAGCATTTTGGGATTCCAACGCAGCCTTTCCATTATGATGCACAGAACGATATGTAGCTAATTCGCCATTGACAGTAATTTTATTTTTCGGTTTTTGAAAAATAATACCGCCGTGAGTTTGTAAATTACTAACATCACCTAAAGTCCCATAAGCATAACAGTTACCCTTAATTGTTGCATTTGTATACCCCTCAAAAATTAAATCTTTTGCCGCTACTACAAAAACATGATCAAACAGAGGGTTATCATCAATTGTTTCTATCTCGGTGTTTTCATGGATGGTACTGGAATTTTGGAAGGAACATCAATGTTAAAGTCCATTTTAACCTTTTGCAATACTGCTTTACCTTCCAAGAATTCTTCCTTATCAAACAATGAGCTCACTGTCAACACATAATTATCACCACTAAACGTGGGGTCAGATACGTTTTCTACCTTAATATTCGGTTTTTGATCGCTTACATTTTCATCAATGACGCTGTAGTTAGCCTGGTTATTCACATCTGACACAACATTATTAACCAGAACTTCCTTATACTTATCTTGATATTGCGATAACCAGATTTGATAATCCGGATCCGTTGGTGTCTGCAATTTCTCTTTCAATTTCTCGATGTTAATTGGCCCTGCAGGATCGTCTCCAATAATATATTCACTGTCATAATTAGCATCGGCCAACATCTGCTGTCTTTCCGCAGCGATAAAGTCTTCAACCGCTACATTTACTACCACATTTGCTTCAGCTACTGCTGTTTTAACATTACCTAAAATTATCTCGTACGCCTGCTCCAGCCCTGATTAAGCCATATAAAAGGAAAGTGTCGTTTTTTTGTCGACAATACTGAGTTTATGACTACTAATACTCAAAGATAATATGGCTAATCCAAGTGTACTGAATATTAAAATAACTAATACCAATAAAATCATGGCTGCCCCTTCCTGATTAGTAAAACACCTTAACCGTTTCTTTAGCA
>CAZVLC010000178.1:0-3629 GCA_964627885.1 uncultured Peptococcaceae bacterium | reverse complement strand
AGGGGGAAGAGAAAAGATGTGGGTTTATGAAAAAAAATTACAGTATCCGGTGAATGTTTCCGGGAAAAACGTCCGCCTCGCCAAATGGGTCATCACCCAATACGGCGGTCCGGATGGCGAATTGGCCGCTTCATTGCGCTATCTGAATCAACGGTATTCCATGCCTACAGAAAAAGCAAAAGCAACTTTGAATGATATTGGGACAGAGGGGTCACAATGAGCCACTTCTTTGATGTAATCAGCCTCTCCCATCTCTCCCTTGCTGTAATCAAATGAAGCGTTTTTTCCTCCTCCCGTATGCTTTTGAATGTCTTTAAGGCTTTCAATTACATACATCCACTTTGTCGGCAGCAGATTTAGCGATACCTCCACCCGGTCGTCACCGTATACAACCATTCTATCAAGCAGGCTGCCATAAAAGTTATCCCGCTGCTCGTTACAGTTAACAATGCTTTCTATAGATTTTCTTACATCTGCCTTTATATCCGAACACGAATAGGAAAGGCTCTGCTTTTTCTTTCCAGCACTGATTTTATCCGCAGTGAGCGAAATATCGGCATTATACTTTTCATTCATCATCCTCATTTCCTCCTTGGTAATGTTCTGTGAAAAGAAAGCATCCAGTACACTTTTTTTCTTTTCCGTCAGTTCCTGCATTTGCTTTTGAAGCTTATCCAGATTCAACTGCTCGCTGCTCTCGCAGCCGCGGATAACCTCGGTAACGATATTTGTGATATTTTCAATGACAGCTTTTTTATCTACAGACAGCGATGATACAGTCTGCTTTAATATGTTCATGCACATCTCATCTCTGATTTGCCTGCCAATATCACAGCCAACTTCATTGCCCGCCACGTCCCTTCTCTTTCTGCCGTGAGCGGCTGCCGTACCGCAGCGCCAGCATTTGTATTTATTGCCGTCGTTACGCTTTTTATAGCGTGCAACAAAGACAGCGCCGCAGTCTGCACATTTTATTTTTCCTGACAGCGGATACCTGTTTCCATGCCCCTCTTTTACGCTGCTGTCAACATCACGGCGTTCAAGCTCCTTTTGTGCTTTGTCCCACAGTTCACGGTCAATGATCGGATCATGATGGTTTTGGATGAAAACCATTTCTTCAGCACCGTGATTGTACTTTTTATCATGGGATAGGTAATCGGGGGTATAAGTCTTTTTCTGACAAAGGTCACCGCAGTATTTTTCGTTCCGGATGATCTTGAGTATTGCGGTATTTGTCCAGAATACATTCCCGGTCATGGTTTTATAGCCCGCTTCCCGAAGCTCTCTTGCAATCATTGAAGTGCCTTTCCGCTCGTTTACATACTTATGAAAAATCAGTTTAACAATTTCAGCACCCTCGGGATTAATGGTCATCACGCCATTCTTCACATCATAACCGAGCATGCTTCTTCCAAACACCACGCCCTTCTCCATCTGCCGCGTCTGTCCCCATTTCACGCGGCTGCTGGTTTTCCGGCTTTCCTCCTGTGCAATACTGCCCATTATGGACAAACGAAGCTCGGAATCCGGCTCAAATGTATTTATACCGTCATTTAAGAATATAACGCCTACACCTTTTCTGCGTAAATCCCTTGTATAGGATATTGTATCAAGTATATTTCTCGAAAAACGGCTGACCTCTTTTGTGATAATTATATCAAAACGGCCAAGATTAGCGTCGTTTATCATACGGTTAAAGGCGGCCCGTTTTTTGGTGGACGTTCCCGAAATACCTTCATCGGCATAAATATCAAACAATTCCCAGTCGGGCTTGCGCTCTATGTACTCCTTAAAATACCGCTGCTGACTTTCAAATGAATTTGCCTGATCTTCCTTGTCAGTTGATACACGGCAATAAGCTGCAACCTTCACCATAGTGCATCCTCTCCTTTCTTCGTTATTTTATCATCGCTGACAATTGATTACGAATGTGCGGATTTACTGTTTACTTTTAAACTGCTTTGTAAGTTTATCAATACACTGCTGACACTGCATTTCGTCAATAATCCCCTGCTCCGATAAGGTGAGCAGAACAGTTTTTTGGTACTGAAATAAAAACTCAGCCTGAGAATCCTTATTGATGTCAACCTGGTTTTCAATTCCGACAAATCTTGCGACCTTATTATCCATTCTGTCCACCTCCAATCACAGCCTGTTATTACAGATTATTCATCTATAAGTTGTTGTTGCCTGTCTGCTTATATGAAGAGACGCATCCTTAACTTTTTCTGTTTTGGTTTTTGTACTTATCCGGCAGACGGCAGTTACCCGTCTTCATAGGAATTACACCTCCCCGTCAACGACCGGGGCACACTCTGGGACTTAACCTCGACTGTGTGCAAGTATCATGATCCCTCCGCATGGGTCAAGCGGGGAACGTACCGAAAAATACAAATATTCAATTATCCAATCAATAATCAGGGAAAAAATATCCCTCTACTAATCAGCAGATTTTTGGGGCAAAAGTTGGGGTCTTTTTGCAAAATGTAATATAAATTTAATATTTCTGTAATAAAATAACAAAATCCCGAAAAGCTTTATCAATTAGCTTTCGGGATTTTGTAGGAGTGTCTCTAACCTTACAAATTTGGACAGTGACAGTCAGCTTACCGATGTTAGTATTATGGATTGCACGCAGTTACGTTTTTTGTGTAATAAATTTACTGCAGATTCTGCTTATTAGTTAGGTCATTTGGGGCAAATAGCAGTGTAAAACTCCATTTGCTCAATTATAGCTCTTTCTGGTATTTGATGGTGAAGACCAGCTCTAATATATATTTTAGCATGTAAACACCAACAACAGCAAAAACCATCCACTGTGGTGCCTCGACTACAATAGCGACATAGGCGATACCCATAATAAACCATTGGTAAATATCGCTGGCTTTTGCTTTTGCCTTATCGCGTATCATTGTATTGCGCTCATCATGAAATTCAATTTGATTTTGCTTCATCATTTCTGGCTGGGTAGTTTCACAATGTTTCATAATCAACTTGGGTAAACCAATGCCAAGTAACGCTGTTCCAATACCAACGCACACACCAGCAACAATCTTTGGCATTTCAAACATGAAACTTGACAATACCGCCACAGCAAACAGGCAAGCACCAACAGTTATAATAGCAATGTAAAACGATTTTGTCTTTATCATGATTCTTCCTCCTCATAAATGAAAATATCTTCAATCCTCATATCAAAATAACGAGCGATCTTAAAAGCAAGGATTATTGAAGGATTATATCGACCGTTTTCTAAAGAACCAATGGTTTGCCTTGAGACTTCCAATTTAGCCGCAAGCACTTCTTGCTTAATTCCGTGTTGTTTTCGTATTTCTTCAATACGGTTTTTCATTATATCACCCCTCAAAGACGGAAAGCAAACTTTACATTATAGATTAGCACACAGTCAAAAAAATGTCAAGTTTGCTTTCCAAAAATAAAATAACGAGTCCAAAATTGGCTCACTTTAAATTAGTATAGCTAATGACAAACTGAAATTTTACGGTAAGCAGGAATATCTATTAGCAGACTCTCAATTTCAGAACCTTGTAAATACCCTTTATCAATATGATTGGTGATGCCCCGCGTCTCCTCAAGAGACTTTCTGGCGGCATCTGCCCGGGAAAGGA
>CAZVLC010000177.1:0-3635 GCA_964627885.1 uncultured Peptococcaceae bacterium | reverse complement strand
GGGTCTGTTCAACTACGCCGGATAAACAGCGCGGAATGCAACGTGGGGGCGGCACTGACCGTCCCCGCATTGCACTTCCTATTATTTCAAAACGGAGGGATCTCGATGAAAACAAAATGGATTGTTCTCGTGCTTATGACCTTTCTGACTATGCTTCTCCTAATGGGGTGCTCGGACAAAGACACAGTCGGCTTTCAGCTTTTGCAGGGCGGTAAAACGATCATGACGGCATCGGACTACGCTGAAATCAAAATGAGAGAGGTTAAGCTCGACAGCGGAACATTGCTGTTCAAAAATGTGGCCGTATCGGCAAGCAAAGGGCTGTTCTACAATTCTTACACGTTGAACGTTACGACCAACACTGCCGCAGAACCGGAGGAATATGAGCTGCGGGTGACAATGCCCGGAAAAGTTGCGCAGGTTTTGGGAGGAAGCGTAGAAGGCAATACAGTTACATTTAACATAAAGGATCTTTCGCGGGAAAACCGTTTGTTTTTAATAAAATAGAAATGTAGCAAAAATAAGTATAAAAGTGTAGCACCTAAAAAGAGCAATACGCTTAAAAAAAGAAACGTGGTAAACTGTAGAGAAAACATACAGAAGGAGCCACAGGAAGGTGTTAGACATGGAAAAACAAACATACTTATCAAATCTCAGCCAATACGAGGGTTTGAGTCTGCGTGAAATATCAAGACGCAGCGGTCATCATTTCGACACGGTAAAAAAATATGTAGACCGTGAGGACTGGAACGAGAGCTACTGCCCGCGAAAAGAGCGAGGTTCATTATTGGATCCGCTTAAACCGGTGATAGACGAATGGATCACAGAGGACTTAAAGCGCCAGCGAAAATACCGGCGCACGGCGACAAAGATTTTTAACGACTTAAGCCGTGACGAAGAACATAGTAAACTGCTTCTTGTCGGCAAGCAAACGATAATCAATTACGTAAGCCGCCGCAAAAAGGAACTGAACCGCCAAACCTACCAAACCGCCATGTTCGGACTGCATTCTATTGGCTGGGCGCAAGTTGATTTCGGTGAAGCTTTGGTAACTGAAATTAATGGCACAGAGGTAAAAATGAGTGAGCTGGTAGTGTCATTTCCGTGGAGCAACGCCGGGTTCGCACAGATTTGCCCTTTTGAGACAAAAGAATGCCTTTGCGAAGGACTGCAACGAATTTTCGAGTTTATCGGCGGGGTGCCGCTGCGGATTTTGTTCGATAATATGAGCAGCGCCGTGGTACATATTGAGGAGCACGGCAAACGAAAACTCACTGAAATGTTTATGCGGTTTACCATGCACCACCGTTTTCAGGCTCAGTTTTGCAATCCGGACAGCCCTCATGAAAAAGGCAATGTGGAAAACAAAGTGGGGTATTTGCGCCGGAATTACTTGCTTCCACCCCCTGCAATTGAAGATTTGGATGCTTTTAACAAGGGACTTTTAGATACGTGCATGGATGACTTAAAGCGCGAACATTATGTCAAAGGCGAGCTCATCAGCAATCTGTTCGCCGCTGAGCAGGAAGTGCTGATTTCACTGCCGCGTGAGCGTTTCAGGGTGTTTACTTTAGAAAAAGCCAAGACAGACAAATACAGTTTTATCCAATTTGACGGCAACCGTTATTCAACAGCACCGGAATACGCTAATCAAGAGTTGTGGCTTGAAATCGGGACTTCCGAGCTGCGGGTTTTGAACGAAAAATATGAACAAATAGCGGCACATGAGCGCAAATATGGCCGTAAATTTGAACCGGTCATCAATTTTGACAATTACATAGGCGCCCTTTGCCGAAAACCCCGGGCATTTTTAAGTTCGCCATATTTCCTGACCCTGCCACAGACAATACAAAACCATCTGAAAAGCTGTCAGTACGCGGATTTGAAGAAAATGCTGTTGACTTTAGTTCCTATCATCCGGGAGGGTAAAATCCCAGAAGCCGAGTCGGTTTTAGAGCTTGCCTCCATTCGCAACACAGATGATTTTATCCTTGCGTTCAGGGCATTGACTGAAGAACCCAGAGACCTTCAGGTCGTGGACGCGGCCCAGATGCCGCCGCAAGTGCCGTATTTGCCGAAATTAGACGTTTACACCGCGCTGATTACAGGAGGTGTAAGGTAATGGAGGACAAGCTGATTTCAGCCTGCAAACAACTGCGTTTTAACAGCGAAATTGTAGGGTCGGCAAAGAAAATCAAGGCCGAAACCCATTTGGAGTTTTTGTTGGAATTATTCACTCAAATAATTGATGACCGGGACAGAAAACGTCGCAATGCCTATATCAAAGCCGCAAAATTTGACTTAGTGAAGACCTTTGAAAAGTATACCTTCAAGGACATTAAAATCCCGCCGCCCCTTTCGCCTGACGATATTTTGAACGTAACTTTTATCCCGAAACGAGAAAATCTTATCCTGTACGGAAACGTCGGCGCGGGCAAAACTCACATGGCTATCGCTGCGGGAGTTGCCGCCTGTAATGCGGGTTTTCGGACAAGGTATTGGCGGACGCCGGTGCTGGTCAATGCCTTAACAGAGGCTAAAAACCAGGGTTGTTTATCACGGTTTATGCGGCAGTTTGAAAAAACAGACTTGCTCATTTGCGATGAATGGGGATATGTGCCCATTGACAAGGAAGGTTCTAAGCTGTTATTTCAGATCGTTTCAGAATGCTACGAACAGCGGAGCATAATTATCACGACTAACCTTGAATTTGCCCGCTGGAACGACATTTTTGCCGACACAAAGATCACCGCGGCGCTCCTTGACCGTATTGTCCATCATTCTCATTTACTTGATTTCACACACAGAGAATCATGGCGCTTGAAGGAAGCGCTGATGGGCAAGGAGGTGAGTATCGGGACATGAACGCTGCTCATGGGGGCGCCGCCCCCTAACCCCCGGAGTTTATCGCTTTTGTTTTCCGGGGACGACTATCCACGCGGCGGGGAACAAAAAAGGACGACTATACAAGTCGTCCCCGCCAAACCTCACGCGGCGCTCCGGTTGCTCTCCAGCATTGCCATATCCTCCGCATGAGTAAAAGCTTTTTTACTATAGCAGATACCTTTTATCCTGTCAATTAACTGCTACACTTTTTCATTTATATTCGCTACACTTTTTTCTTGACAAAGACAGAAAAAACCATGTCCAACATAAAAGAGGTGAAGGCGCGCGGCGCAGAGGTGCTGGTTGTCACAACAGACGACAGACGTGATGTTATTCCCGAGGTTGACCATATTATATATCTGCCCAAGACAAACGATCTGTTAATGCCCTCACTTGAAGTGGTTCCGATGCAGCTTTTGGGCTATTATACCGCGCTGGCAAGAAAATGCGATATCGACAAGCCGCGAAACCTTGCAAAAAGCGTCACAGTAGAATAATATTAACGGTCTGATTTAAAATCATTTACATATAATTCGATAAATATCGCCCTTTTTAATGCCGGTTTGCTTAGAGGCCTGCTTTGCCGCCTCGGATGCTGAAAGCCCCCGGCTTATGAGGCCGGCGGCAATCTCTGCCGCCTGATCTGCTGTGTATGTTGTCTCGATTGCGGCTGGGGGAGCGCCTTCGACGACAAGCACAAATTCTCCTTTTGGCTGTCGGGAGTCAAAAGTGCAGATCGCCTGTTCAAG
>CAZVLC010000176.1:0-3647 GCA_964627885.1 uncultured Peptococcaceae bacterium | reverse complement strand
CAGGCTGGTCAAAGGTCCAGACCCTTTTGCAGGATGGCTTAATACCTTAGAAAGTATTCCAGAAGAACAGTTGGTCAGGATGGTTAATGAAATCCCCAGAGAGGGGAATATTGCCTTTGAGGATCGGGATGCATTACTTTTCTATTTAATTCATAGGAAAAGGAAAATAAGAATTCTATTTACATCTGGTAAAAATCAGTTTCCCAATTGGAAAGAGTACTAAATTGTAATGTGTCTACACCCTATTGACTTAAAAACGAACCCCCCAGATGAGCTATTAAGGTAAACAAGTCACTCCAAAATTCTACTGGTCTAAAGGGGAGTAAAGTTT
Source organism: uncultured Peptococcaceae bacterium (assembly GCA_964627885.1). Taxonomy (GTDB): domain Bacteria; phylum Bacillota; class Peptococcia; order DRI-13; family DTU073; genus UBA3937. Next base: position 3,316 of record CAZVLC010000176.1, on the reverse strand, counting down.
ACACTCAAGCGTGGCCACAAGTTGCCATTTCGGCAAAAGCTGGAGTGAAACGATATTAACCTATTTCTGCTCTCATCTCCCGTAAGCAGTATACCTTGATTGTAAATGTTTCCTTCCAACCAGTCCCTTACCAGTGAAGTTAGTTCCACTTCTACTGTTGCATATTCAGGAGTAATAGTCACGCTCCCTTCACAAACAGCCTGGAACAGGGGTTGATTGTTCCATATTACTACCCTGGAATCCCAAGGCTGTATTATGGAAAAGACGTTTAGACGTACGGAAGTTCCGGAAGGAATTTCGTTCTTTTCAATGGCCAATTGTAGAATAGCTTCATTTATTATGCTTCCAGGTGGAATTTGATTTAAAGGGGCGATGGAATTGCTGGAACCAAACCGTAACAGGCTTCGGTAAATGTCACCGGCCTGTCGAAATTGGCCCACAAATAAGTTGTAAGAGCCTTTATAATTTTGATCTGGATAATACTGACTAATGAAGGTATTTGCAGAGGGGGAAAATATAGCTTTTGGCATATGGTCATCACCTTTATAATTGTTTAGGTTTGAGTACAGGACACGATCACGATATAAATGACTGTTATCGATCCGTGCCTGTTTTCGACAGTTCTATTACCATAATATTCATTTTTGCTAGAAGTTGTCACGAGGAAGCGGCGGGACGTTCTATTGCTTGATTTCACGTGTCACGGGGACGGGGGAGATGTCACTCTATGCTCTTTGGATAATCCCCCTTGACGATTAATTCCCCTCATAATAATATGGTATATTCCACTCTTACTTTTTATCCTTGCCACTCTTGGCACAAAAATCACCTCTATGCCATGTAATAACATATATAGTTATTTGTGTCATTACCCCCGTCCCCATGTCACATTCTTGCTCTTAAACCGCTTCCGGTACATATACCTAAGGGATAGAATCGGACTTTTCCAGGGCATCTTGGGTCCTGAATAGCGCATGACCTCTTTTATCCTATCTCTCATCTCCCTCTTATAACAATGAACCTGGCATTTTGAACACACTGGCTTGTTATCTCCATAAAGGCAATTGTCAATCCGGTTTAGGGCATAATCAAATAAAGCTGAACACTCGCTGCAAAGTTCGTTTTTTTTGGTGTGATGCATGTCATGGCAATAAATGCTGATCATTCTCCGCACTGTTTCTGTCTCCAATTGTCTTGAAAAAGCCATTTTATCACCCGCCTTACGTGTCATGGGGACGGGGGAGGTGTCACTTTATGCTCTTTGGATAATCCCCCTGCCAATTCCCGTCAACCTCTCTATTTGTCTAATTGATAAGTCAAAACCTTCCCTCAGCTCTTTTAAATATTGATTTCTTTTATTAACATCAAACTTTTGCAAGTCAAACGCATGGTCAATATGACAATGATCCTTGATTATTTTCCTAGCAACTTCATCCGTTAACTGCCGTTTTTCCGGCATATCCAAACATTTATCATCGTTCGCTTCGTTCATATACTCAATAAAACTTCTAACTGCTCTTTCTCTATTTATATCAAAAATATCAAGAGCAAAGTCCGTATCCCTCTTATTTCCTTCAATGTAGTCAATATAATTAGTCCAGGTATAGTCTTCAATCTTAGTTACTATACCAGCTTTTACTGGATTCTGAAATATATATCTAAGTACTGTTAAAAAATATCCATCATCTTCTACCGGTTCACTTTTGAATCGATCCTGAAACAAGTACCCTACCCGGTCATACTTTTTGTTATACCATAAAACATAGCTACTACATATCCTTCGCATCACATTCTCTAGGGGTTCCGTGCCTTCCATCAATAGTAAGTGGAGATGATTGCCCATCAAACAATAAGCATATAGCCTGTATTTACAAATCTCCCTGTATTTTTGCAAGGTTTGAATAAACTTGGTGCAATCTTCATTCTCCTCAAACAGAATTTGACGATTAATTCCCCTCATAATAATATGGTATATTCCACTCTTACTTTTTATCCTTGCCACTCTTGGCACAAAAATCACCTCTATGCCATGTAATAACATATATAGTTATTTGTGTCATTACCCCCGTCCCCATGTCACATTCTTGCTCTTAAACCGCTTCCGGTACATATACCTAAGGGATAGAATCGGACTTTTCCAGGGCATCTTGGGTCCTGAATAGCGCATGACCTCTTTTATCCTATCTCTCATCTCCCTCTTATAACAATGAACCTGGCATTTTGAACACACTGGCTTGTTATCTCCATAAAGGCAATTGTCAATCCGGTTTAGGGCATAATCAAATAAAGCTGAACACTCGCTGCAAAGTTCGTTTTTTTTGGTGTGATGCATGTCATGGCAATAAATGCTGATCATTCTCCGCACTGTTTCTGTCTCCAATTGTCTTGAAAAAGCCATTTTATCACCCGCCTTACGTGTCATGGGGACGGGGGAGGTGTCACTTTATGCTCTTTGGATAATCCCCCTGCCAATTCCCGTCAACCTCTCTATTTGTCTAATTGATAAGCCATAACCTTCCTTCAGCTTTCCGTTAAAAACTCATCACCGTTAAAATATTCCAGTTCTTGCGCAGTCAACGGGGTTGTTAAGGTATGGGAAATAAAGACTACTGCATCGGTAGCAGGGTCTAAGTAATATTGAAAGCGTTCCGTTTGTAAGGTTGTCAAAGCTGATAGGTCGCCAGACACTATGCTCTTTTTAATATTGTTCATATCATCTGGGGTAGGTATGACACCACCAAAGCTACATTGATCCATGGTTATTTCAAAGATGGTTAGCTGGTCTTGGATATATGTATCATAGGTCTTTAATACATAAATGGGTTCTTCATTAACACCTGATGGATAAGCAATGTATTTTTCTCCGTCGTAATCCCAACCTCTCTCCATCGGTCCATGGGTTATGCTGTCTGCTTCAAAATGGGTTTGAATAACTTGCTCCACATAATCTTTGGTCATGATGCCCTTGTCATCACCCCAGTTATCTAAATTTATTATAAATGCATAATAAAGATATTCTTCACTTTGGGTAGGTGTTTCACCTTCTTTGAATAGGGGCACATAATCCAAACGGTTTTCTATAGCGAATTCAAAATACTCTTTTCGCAACGCTTCCATGTCATTTGCAGGCTCACCAGGCTCATCCTGCTCGATTATTTCAGCCGCTAATGAAGCATCGCTGTCGATAATCCCATAGCCGCTGGATTGCAGCATCTGGGTGATGAACCATCCTTCCGAGCCGTTAACGAGCAGCTTCTCCACCACCATTTTTTCGGTTGCTATGGCATGGGTCTGGCCGGAAAAGATTTCCGGGAAG
>CAZVLC010000175.1:0-3675 GCA_964627885.1 uncultured Peptococcaceae bacterium | reverse complement strand
ATCCCGCAATCCACACAAGCGAATTTCTCGCTAAAGAGAATTTCCTCCTGCCCCAGCAGATCAACAGACACAACACCACCAGCTAAATTGATCGCTGTTTCCAAAGAATCAGCTAAGCGTTTTTCTAACCCCGGCCGAATAATCAGCCGGTCAATTACTACCTCGATTGTATGTTTCTTGTTCTTCTCTAATTTGATCTCCTCGCTGGCTTCCCGTACCTCCCCGTCGACCCTGAGACGCACATAGCCATCTTTACGCACCTGCTCAAAGAGTTTTTGGTATTCCCCTTTACGCCCACGCACCAACGGGGCTAGGATTTGCAGCCGCGTGCCTTCAGGATAAACCATGAGCTGATCAACAATTTGTTCCACCGTTTGCTGGGTAATCGGCTGCCCGCATTTATAGCAGTGAACCCGGCCAATCCGCGCGAAAAGCAGACGCAGATAATCATATATTTCGGTCACCGTCCCTACCGTAGAACGGGGGTTTTTGCTGGTTGTTTTTTGGTCAATGGAAATCGCCGGTGACAAACCGCCGATAAAATCCACATCAGGCTTATCCATCTGCCCTAAAAACTGCCGCGCATAAGCGGACAAGGACTCCACATAACGCCGTTGTCCTTCGGCATAAATGGTATCAAAGGCCAAAGACGATTTCCCGGAGCCACTGAGCCCCGTGATTACTACTAACTTGTCCCGTGGAATATCCACGTTAATATTTTTTAAATTATGCGAGCGTGCTCCCCTGATCACAATTTTATCTTTAGACATTCTCTCTCTTCCTACCTTCTTTATCTCAGTGACAATACTTTAACCATGATTAAATTATTATATCATGTTTTAGCCTAACTCTGCTTTCAGCTCGATCAGCAAATCCCGTAATTCGGCCGCACGTTCAAAAGCCAAATCGCGGGCGGCCTCCTTCATTTCCTTCTCGAGGCGTCGTACCAGCTTCTTCAGTTCCTCCTTCGGCATCTTGCCGGCAGTGATTTTGTAATCATCCTTTTCCTCCGCCACCAAAGTGGCCTCAAGCACATCCCGGACCCTTTTCTGTACTGTCTGGGGAATAATCCCGTGCTTCTCATTATGGGCCATTTGAATCTCACGGCGGCGGTTTGTTTCGTCGATTGCCTTACGCATTGAGTCAGTGAGCACATCCCCATACATGATTACCTGTCCATTGACGTTCCGCGCTGCCCGCCCGCTGGTCTGAATTAAGGACCGCTCCGACCGGAGAAAGCCTTCTTTATCCGCATCCAGGATAGCCACCAAAGAAACCTCCGGCAAGTCAAGGCCTTCCCGCAGCAGATTAATGCCCACCAGGACATCAAATGTGCCTAAACGCAAGTCCCGGATGATCGCCATCCGCTCCAACGTTTTAATTTCCGAATGAAGATAACGTACTTTTATCCCCATCTCCCGCAAATAATCGGTGAGATCCTCTGACATCTTCTTGGTTAGAGTGGTAATTAACACCCGCTCTTTCCGGCTCACCCTCTTGTTGATTTCCTCCAATAAATGATCCATTTGTCCTTTCGTCGGTTTAACGATTATTTCCGGATCAAGCAAACCCGTAGGCCGGATAATCTGTTCCACCACTGCCCCGCTATTAGCTAATTCGTAAGTACCGGGCGTCGCCGAAACACACACCACCTGATTAACCCTTTCCCGAAACTCGGCAAAGCGTAAAGGGCGGTTGTCCAAGGCCGAAGGTAAACGAAAACCATACTCCACCAAGGTTGTTTTCCGGGAACGGTCGCCCTCATACATGGCGCCAATTTGGGGAATCGTTACATGAGACTCATCAATCATAATCAAATAGTCACGCGGAAAAAAATCCAGCAAAGTGAAAGGGCTTTCCCCCGGTTGTCGGCCCGTTAAATGACGAGAATAGTTTTCGATCCCCGTACAAAAGCCCACCTCCCGAATCATCTCTAAATCATATCTTGTCCTTTGCTCCAACCGTTGCGCTTCCAGCAGCTTCTGCTGCCCATTTAAAACGGCCAGCCGCTCCTCCAACTCCTGCTCGATGGTCGTAATGGCCCTTTCCCTTTTTTCCTTACCGGTCACATAATGACTCGCCGGAAAAATACTGACATGATTACGCAACGCCAGCACTTCCCCGGTCAATGTATCAACCTCGACAATTCGCTCAATTTCCTCCCCGAATAATTCAACCCGAATCGCTTTTTCCCCATAGGAAACAGGAAAAATCTCCACCACATCGCCCCGCACCCGAAAGGTGCCGCGGGTAAAATTGAGATTATTACGGTCATACTGAATATCCGCCAACCTCCGCAGGATAAACTCGTGATCGATTGTTTGTCCCACCCGCAAAGAAAGAGACTGATCCCGATATTCCTCCGGTGAACCCAACCCGTAGATGCACGAGACACTGGCTACAACAATCACATCACGCCGTTCAAAAAGCGCCGCCGTCGCCGAGTGACGCAGCTTCTCAATCTCCTCATTTATCGAGGAATCCTTCTCAATATAGGTATCACTATGCGGCACATACGCCTCCGGCTGATAATAATCATAATAGCTGACAAAATACTCCACCGCATTCTCCGGGAAAAATTCCTTAAATTCACTGCACAACTGAGCCGCCAACGTTTTATTATGGGCAATCACCAGGGTCGGCCGCTGGACTCGCTGGATTACCTGCGCCATTGTATATGTTTTGCCTGTCCCCGTTGCTCCTAATAAAACTTGCTGCTGCATGCCCCGCTCGATATTTTCGGCCAGAGCACTAATAGCCCTGGGTTGATCTCCACGGGGCTGATACTCCGAAACCAGTTTAAAAGTGTTTTCCATGCCGTCTCATCACTTCCGATCTTGTTGTTCATCTAGTTCTAATTCTATTAATTCTTATTCTTAATTCCTAGTCCTATTCTTAGTTGCTTTTACCCTTATCCATTAGCTTAATATTACTAATCACAAACTTTAATAATGATATATTATATCATTTCTTTCTTTTCCGCCAGCTGCTTTTCCGCCACCATTTCTGCAAGAGACTGCTCGAGGTCGTTACCGCTAAAAATCTGCCGGTGTCCCCAGCCGGTACCGGGACATACCCCAACTTTTCTCCCTCCCTGCACCGCAAGACCGCCCGCCGTTTTTGCCCTATCTCCCTGCCCTCGGTCACGGCAAGATACAGTAAATCGTGTTTAGTCTCGAAAATGCCCGGTGCTCTGCTCGCTGCCTGACGTGATGCTGCTTCCTGCAGATTCTCCGCTTCCCGTACGGCTTCCCGTAACTCCCGCTCATCATGCACCGCCCGACCGTTAACCGTCAAGATAATATCGCCTGAGTTTACTCCCGCTTTCGCCAGTGGACTTCCGCGCCAAACGTGCAAAAGCTTCAACCCAGCCTCCGCCGGGACATAAAGCGGCTTCCCCTGCTGTTCGCGTCGGCGTCCCAAATAAATCAAGGCCTCATGCCCCAACGGTCCAAACAGCGCGGCCGCATAGGCGAACAGCTTTGAAGAACCGGCGGCAATCGCCAAAAGAAGCAGAAACACACTGTACCCTGCCAACTCTCCGGCTGCTCGCCGCGTTTTTTGGCGTGGCGTGGTGGTAATGGCGATATCCCCATAGCCCAATACCGCAGGCAACGCCAGCCGCTCGTATTGCGGTCTCACTCCAAGCAGGAATCTGCGTCCCATCCGCAAACT
>CAZVLC010000174.1:0-3691 GCA_964627885.1 uncultured Peptococcaceae bacterium | reverse complement strand
CAGGGAGAAGGGGAAGCCCTTATTTTCCGTGCGGGGAAGGTCTTAAAAGGGCGTTGGCAGAAAGCTCCCGGCGGATTCACGAAATTTACCGATGAAAAGGGGAAAGAGGTCCCTTTAATGGAAGGACCCACTTGGATTGAGATAGTATATAAGGGTATTCGCGTTGAGTACTAGTTGCATATAGTTGATTATTTAGAAGGCATATTTTCGTAGGGGGAGAAATAAGTGAGCGCAAAGGAACAGTTGGGAGATAAGATTAGCAGTGAGCAAGAAACGGCGTTATTGGAGGCGGCAAAGCAGGTGCGAGAAAATGCCTATGCCCCTTATTCGCAGTTTAAAGTAGGCGCGGCCTTATTGGCTGATGATGGGAAGATTTATACGGGGTGTGATGTGGAGAATGCCTCTTATGGCTTATCTGTTTGTGCGGAGAGAGCGGCGGTTTTTCATGCTATTTCGCAAGGAGCCACATCATTTCAGGCCTTGGCAGTTGTCGCCGAATTGGATGAGCCTGTTTCGCCTTGTGGGGCGTGCCGTCAGATTCTTAGTGAGTTTTCGCCGGGGATGATGATTATTATGAGCAATCTCGAGGGTAAAGTAAAGCGGATGAAGGTACGAGATTTATTGCCCTGTGCTTTTACATCGGATAAATTACTGGAGGAAGATAAATAATGACCGAGAGTTTTAAATCAGGTTTCATTGCCCTGATCGGACGTCCTAACGCGGGAAAGTCGACGCTTTTGAATCAGTTGGTTGGGCAGAAGATTGCCATTATTTCTGATAAACCACAGACTACGCGTAATAAAATTATCGGAGTATTAACCAAGCCTCAGTATCAGGCTGTTTTTCTGGATACTCCCGGGATTCATAAACCGCACCATAAACTGGGGCAGATGATGGTGGACACGGCTATCAATACCTTACGCGAGGTCGACCTGATTTATTATCTCGTGGATACAACCGTACCTTTTGGCGGAGGAGAGGAGTATATTCTCGAAAAGTTACAGAAGGTTACTACGCCCGTTTTTTTATTGCTTAATAAGATTGATTGTCTTAAGAAGACAGAACTCTTGCCGTTGTTGGATTTTTATCGGAAGAAAAAAGATTGGACGGAAATAGTGCCAATATCCGCACTTTCCGGTGAAAACCTGGAGCAGTTGCTCCAGGTGACCTTGCCATACTTAGAAGAGGGACCGCAATATTACCCAAGTGACGCTCTTACCGATCAACCGGAAAGAGTACTGGTTTCCGAATTAATCCGGGAAAAAATCCTCTTGGCTACCCAGGAGGAGATTCCCCATTCTGTTGCTGTAATGATTGAACAGATGGAGCAGCGGACCGAAAATCTATTGTATATTGGGGCAAACATCTTTGTGGAACGTTCCTCTCAAAAAGCCATTATTATCGGGAAAAAAGGTGAAATGCTTAAGAAAATTGGGACTCAAGCCCGTTACGAGATCGAGCGGTTATTAGGGAACAGGGTATTTTTAGAATTATGGGTTAAAGTAAAGGCGGATTGGCGGAATAACAACAGAAGCTTACGTGAATTTGGCTACAGTGACTTAGAGTGAACAAAGCAGGGTTCATCCGCAGTATAGCGGCAATATTCTCGTTAATAAAGTTAACAGAAAAAATATTTCTACAAACGGTTGAAATATCACAAAAAAGTTATCTTGTATTATCTCCCAGTTTCGGTATACTAGAAATTAGACAGAAAAGAGCGAATATGGTGTAAAAAATAAAAAAATCGAAAACAGGGAGGTAATGATATGGACATAAGAGGGATGCAAAAAAGTCGGAAAATGATTAGTGTGTTCGTAGTACTTACCATGATGTTGCAATGTTTGCCCTTGGTGGCGTTCGCGTGTTCGGACAGTACGCCATACCCTGCGCCGATTGCCCAGTGGCAATTTAATGAAAACGAAGGGACAATTGCTGTAGATGCCACGGAAAATGAGCATGATGGAATTATTTGTGGAGCTGCCAGGGTTGAAGGCAAGCTCGGTAATGCCTTGTGCTTTGATGGTAAGGATTATGTTGAGATAGCGCATAAAGCGGATTTAAGTTTAAAGAGCGCTATTACAGTAGAAGCGTGGGTTAATCCCGGCCGAATGAAGGTTTGGCAGAGAATAATAGCCAAGACACCATACCCAAATACTGATTATAGTATGTTTTTTGGGGATAAGAACAATGTTGGCTTCTCAGTAAAAATAGGGAAAGTAAACCAAACGGTATACTCACCAAAAAATTCGTTACGGGTTGGATCTTGGGTCCACATTGTGGGAACATATGATGGTTGTAGAATGAGGATGTACCTTAATGGAAAGCAGGTTAATTCCATCAAGGTCTGCGGGAAGATAAATGCTCATGACGGAGCATTACGAATTGGTGGCGATCCGAATGGAGAAAATTTTAAGGGAATTATTGACGAAGTATGTATATATAATAAGGCCTTAACCGCTAAGGAGGTCTTGGCTCGTTTTCAGGTGAAAGAACAACAGCCGGAAGAGCCGGGTGAGCCTGAAGAACCTGAAGAGCCCGTAATTGGACCGCTTGTTGCCCAGTTGCCTTTTAATGAGGGGAGCGGCAATACTACTGCCGATCAAAGCGTCTATAAGAATAATGGAGTAATTTCGGGAGCCACCTGGGTTGAAGGAAAAAGAGGGAATGCTCTTAGCTTCGATGGCAATGATTATGTAGAGATTGCGCAAAATGATAGTTTAAAAACGCGTAATGAACTATCGGTGGAAGCATGGATCAATCCTGCTGAGATGAAGGTGTGGCAAAGTATCATTAGAAAAACGCCACACCCGAAAACAAATTACAGTTTGTTTTTTGGGAAAGAGAATAATATAGGGTTCTCTATTAAGTCAGGAAATGTAGCCTGGACAGCATATTCAGGGAGAAATTCTTTGCGTGTAGGGTCTTGGACCCATGTTGTGGGCACATATGACGGAAGCTGTTTGAGACTATATTTAGATGGAAAACTAGTTTGTAAAGATATTGCGAAAGAAAAAATCAATACATATGATGGTGTTTTAAGGATTGGTGGTGAGCCGAACGGATGCGACAACTTTAAGGGAATTATTGATGAAGTCAGCATTTACAACAAAGCACTCACCGTAACGGAAGTTCGGGAACATTATCAGGCTGGTTCAGCGAATGACGAACCTAATGACCCAATTGACCCTGACGAGCCTACGGACCCTGTAGCGCCCGATGTTGTTAAAACAGAAATGTCAACTGACGGAAAACGGATTCTTTTAACCTTTGATAAGGAAATGGCTGATTTACCGGCGGCTCCGGCCGGGTTTAACGTATTAGTGAATGATGTTATCAATCCTGTAGAATCCGTTAGTTTAATGGACAATAGAACGATAATTGAAATTACTTTGAAGAATGTAATCTATGCAGATGATCTGGCGATAGGCCTCTTTTATCAGGCTGCCAATGGGAACATTAAAGCAGTCGATGGGGGAATACTGGGTGATTTGCAGCTAGCTGTACCCAATAGCAGCCAACAAGTAAGGTTGGTTGCTCCAAGCCACATTACTACAGAGGCGACGATGACCAGTATAACTCTGGCTTGGGATGTGGTGCCAGATGCAGTTAATTATGAAGTAGAATGTAATGGAGAGATTATTGCAACCGGAAATGCAACCGGCTTTACTCATCAAGGGTTGGCGGTGGCGTC
>CAZVLC010000173.1:0-3698 GCA_964627885.1 uncultured Peptococcaceae bacterium | reverse complement strand
CCTCCAATTTATACAATTCTTGTTACTGCGTATTTGGAAAACGCAGTACTTCTTCTGCTAGAGAGAGAGACCATACCACGAATTATCTCGGGTAAAAAGCTGTCATATTTCACTTCAAGAATATAAACTCCCGAAATTGGTACAGGAACGGGGTCGGGTTTCAAAAAATCATGGGAGTTGTTACTTGTGCGAATGTCATAATCCAAGGTTACACGTACATTTCCCATTGGGTAGATATAAGCCTCCCGCTGATAGTCAACGATATTTTTGGCTCGAAGCTGCTGGTAATGCATTTTGGCATATAGCTCCAGGCTCAGGCGATTTCCATTTTCTTTCAGCACAGCAAGGTCGCCGTCAAGCAAGCGCGTGCATTCATCTGCCGTTATGATGGCATTCTCCTTAAAACAAATGCCATTTTTTTTGCTCTTTTTTTCAAGGCGGATAAATGATGTGTCATCGTTATAAAGACGCAAGCGGAACTTTTCTCGCTCTTTTACGCCGTCAATCTTTTCTTTTAACACTTTATCGTTGTAATTGTCAAAGTAGAGGCTCTTAACCCGATAGCCATTTCCCTCTGCCGCATTTTTGTCGAGACAAGCCACAACTGGAAGCCTTGATCTAATTTGTAATACGTCGGCATAGTTTATATAATGCTTCAGCTCGTGTCTGCCTCGGGATTCTCCCATTTTTGTCACTCCTTTTCTTTGGAATGATTTTATTCTAAACCATTAGACTGAAGTGCAATTGTTTGTTATCTGAACTTTAGCTGAATTATTTGTAAGCGTAAAACAGCCGGCACCTTGACTTCAACTCAAGATACCGGCTGGCAATCAACAAAAGCCTTTGAGTAATTTACAACAAGTCGGATTTGTCCGTTCCGAGCAAATCGCAAAGCGCGTTATTCATTAGAATCCTGAAATCGTCGTCCGAGATATTGCGGTTTTCAGCATACTCGTATTTGGCGTCAACGATATTGGCAAACTTCTGCGCCAGGCGAGCGTTTTCACGTTCCATCGCCGGGAAGTGTTCAATGACATAACCTGAATAATCGAGCTCAAAAGTATCACGCGAAATATCGCCATCCGCGAAACCCGAAACAAAATTAATTAAAAATGCAGTGTGTTTTCCGATCTTCACGTATTTTCCTCCCATGCATATTTTTCGGACTTTTCGCCCTTCGGTCTAGGTGAAAACACCCGATCGGGAATCACCGCGCTACCTGGCAAAAAATCCTCCATTTTCGTTATGTAACCGGGTCTTCCGAGGTTCGGGGCATTCGAAAGGATCCATGTCAAATATTCAAACGGGTTCAGGCCGTTTTCTTTTGCCGATACAACCAGGCTATAGTAGACCGCGCTGGCATGCGCACCGTTCGGAGTATTGGAGAAAAGCCAGTTTTTACGGCCCATAACAAATGGGCGGATCGTTCGTTCCGCGCGATTGTTGCTGATTTCAAGCCGCCCGTCAAGCAGATAACGTTCAAGATACTTTCGTTGTGACTCCGCGTAATATATTGCCTTTCCCATCAGGGATTTCGGCGGCTCGCGGAGCGACACGAGCCATGCGTAAAATTCTTCAATCAGCGGCCTGGAAAGACATTCGCGCTCCTTAAACCGGTCTTCAGGGGACAGCAAGGCAAACTGTTTCTCAAAACGAAACAGCTTATCACAATAGGCGATCCCTTTCGCGGCATCGGACGAACCCCTTTTGTCTTTGGGTATCGTTTGCAGCAGCTCATCGAATTTTCGTCGAGCGTGCGCCCAGCAGCCCACGACGGTGATATTACCAGATAACCGGTGATATCCATCGTATCCGTCCGCGTGGAGATATCCTTTGAAATTCCTTAAAAATTCTTCGGGGTTCTCGGACTTCCGGTTCGGCTGGTAGTCATACAGAACAATTTGATGTTTTGCCTCGCCGCTTGTCCGGTAGAGCCACATGTAGCTCTTGCTCTGGGCGGGCTTGCCGTCCTCATGTAGCACCTGAAGGGTGGTTTCATCCGCGTGAAGGACCTGATGCTCGCATAACCGCCGCTTCATCTCGCCGTATATCGGCTCCAGCCAGTCGTTACAGGCTTTGATGAGCCAGTTGGACATGGTTTGACGGGAAAGCATAATGCCGCTTAACGCCCATTCCTGCTCCTGACGGTAAAGCGGGCTGCCCATCACAAATTTCTGCGTTGCGATATGGGAGACCGCTTCAGGGGATGTAAACCCGCCCTTTATGACAGGTTCAGGCATATCTGCTTTGACAATCGGCACATGGTCTGAGGATGCCTCGCAGCGGCGGCAGGCATAGACGTGCCGAACATGCCGTACAATCACAGCTTTTGCCGGGATGATTTTCAGTTCTTCGCGAATGTCCTCGCCCATTTTGTGCAGGGTACAGCCGCAATCGGGACAGATACGCATCTCGTTCGGCAATTCATGTTCAATGATCTCGACAGGCAAATCCTCCGGTAGCTTGTCGGTGGTCAGACGAGTTTTCTTGCGGTAATGCGCCTTGACCTCAGTAATCCCCGGCTCCGGTGCGGTCAGGTCGGCAGCCTGCTCCGCTTCGTTGAATAGGTAAAGCTGATTCAGGTCGGTCTGTTCGCTGGAAGCGCCAAATTGCTTATGATTTGCAAGGCGGAATTGTTCCATAAGCCACTGAACCTGATGACGCAGCCGCTCGTTTTCCGCTGTTAATTCTTCGTTGGTTTTGATTAAATTCTCTACTGAAATCTCTTGTGTTTCCATAAGTAGATTATACCAGAAAACCCGCATGAATACTAGCAAATTCGGCATTTTCCGGCTGAATCTTTTATGAAATTATCCGCTCAAAAACGTCTTTCCGACTGAGCTTTTTCTCCAGTCTTGCGCCGTCAATCAGGCAACTCAATTCGTCACCGTTCAATACTATTGTTGGAGCATCACCCTCTGCCGGCCAGCGAAAATGCCCGCGCTCCAGCCGTTTAAAATACAGCCAAAAACCGTCGCCGTCCCATTCGAGAATTTTCAGACGGTCGCGGCTTCGATTGCAGAACACGAATAGCGCTTCGGCGTACGGGTCGAGAGAAAAACTATGCTGCACGATCGTCATCAGTCCGTTGATTGATTTTCGCATGTCTGTGTGCCCGCAGCAAAGGTACACGGGTTTCCCGCCGAATCGCATCACAGGGACCTGAGCGCCCGGCAGACCTTCGTCAGCAGTTCCAGGTCGGTCTCCGCCGTTGTGCTTATACGACATCCGCTGACTTCGATTGTCACTGACGATTCCGCGCGACCGGCCACAGATGCAAGCTGCGTCCATCCGCTTGGGACGAGGCTGTTCTTGAATTTAGTTCCTTTTCCGGCGAGCTCCGTGCAAACTCCCTCCCGCAGCTTTCGCTGCCAGTAAAAATATGCGTTTCTGCTGATCCCGGCTGACGCGCAGAATTCCTTGATGCTTTGGCCGCTTTGTGCTCGCGTTTGTATTATTTGTGCCCATTGCGCCAGACGATACTCCGCAGCCACTTCTCGTGTATCCATACAACCACTCCATTCCCGGTTGAATTCGTTGCATTACTTTTTCAACCTGTTCCATTGTGATTGTACTATCATTACCCCCTGTAGACTATGTGACGCACTGTTTTACGCTTACCTACATTTTCCTTTATTTTTTTGGTATATTCACTTACCTGTGCATTGTAGCTCTCCATTTGTTCATCGGAGTCTGTG
>CAZVLC010000172.1:0-3708 GCA_964627885.1 uncultured Peptococcaceae bacterium | reverse complement strand
CTGCTTGAGCTCTTTTTGCAGCTCTTTTAAGGGTACTTCAACAGGTTCCTTTTTCACATCTTTATAATAATCATCACGAATCCGAGTAATAATCTGACCGGGGGTAATCGCCCCTTCACCTACTGACGCAAAAAGATCATCGTAATGGCTCATGCTAAATTTCTTCGCTGTATCCAATAAACGCTCGGTTTTAAAGAGCTCAGCAGGATCAAGGCCTTGCTTTTTCAATTCTTTTTCGATACCTTCACGGCCGCGGAGAATATTCTCGTCACGTTTTTCCTTTTTAAACCACTGCCTGATCCGATTTTTGGCTTGCGGAGTTTTCACAATCTGCAGCCAATCGCGACTAGGCCCATTCGCTTGTTTAGAAGTTAATATATCTACTATATCCCCGTTTTGCAAAACATAATCCAGAGGCACGATCCGTCCGTTAATTTTCGCCCCAATACAACTGTTCCCAATATGCGAATGGATCCGATAAGCAAAATCAATCGGTAAGGAACCGGCCGGCAGCTCAATAACATCACCTTTCGGCGTAAAGACAAAAACCACGTCAGAATAGACGTCAATTTTTAAGGCTTCCATAAACTCCTTCGTGTCCCGCAGCTCAGTCTGCCATTCCAATATCTTTCTCAGCCAAGCCAGCCGTTCATCCATATCTTTGCCTGCCGCTTTATTTCCTTCTTTATACTTCCAATGTGCGGCAATGCCAAACTGCGCTGTCTTATGCATTTCTTCTGTGCGAATCTGAATTTCAAAAGGTTCCCCTAAAAAGCCCATTACTGTGGTATGCAGCGATTGATACATATTCGGTTTGGGCATGGCAATATAGTCTTTAAATCTACCGGGAATCGGTTTCCAAAGCGTATGGATAATCCCTAAAACTTCATAACAATCTTTCACCGTATCCACAATCACCCGTACGGCGATTAAATCATAGATCTCATTTAATTCTTTCCCTTGTTCCTTCATCTTCATGTAGATACTGTAAAAATGCTTTGGCCTTCCCTCAATACTCGCTTGAATATGCGCTTCCTGTACTTTTTCATTTAAAACCTTAATCACGCGTTCGATATAAGCTTCCCGTTCGTGCCTTTTCATAGAGATTTTTTCCACTAGGCTATAGTAGTCTTCCGGTTTTAAATAATGAAAAGAGGTATCCTCCAGCTCCCATTTAATCGAAAATATTCCCAAACGATTAGCCAGTGGAGCAAATATCTCCAAAGTCTCCTTGGCAATTTCCCGCTGTTTATACTCCGGCTGATGTTTGAGGGTCCGCATATTATGCAAACGATCCGCCAGTTTAATTATAATCACCCGAATATCCTTGGCCATGGCTAAAAACATCTTCCGTAAATTTTCAACCTGTTGTTCTTCTTTGGAACGGAAATCAATTTTATTGAGTTTTGTTACTCCGTCTACGACCAAAGCAATCTCCGGTCCAAAAATCTTTTCAATTTCTTCCAAAGTAATTTGGGTATCCTCCACCACATCATGCAAAAACCCGGCCGCTAACGTTGGGGCATCCAACTCCAGCGACGCCAAAATCTGGGCAACGGCCAACGGATGGATAATATATGGCTCTCCGGAGATTCTCTCTTGATTTTGATGGGCTTTTTGCGCATAGGTATAGGCCTTTTCGACCAAAGCAATCTCCCCAGAATTCATATACTTATCAATATGTTCCTTTAAACTAATAAACAAATTTTGATAAGAAATCTTACTTTTTCCTGACATACTTTCACCACCGGTTTTCCTTCTCAGAATTATTATTAATCGGTTCCCGTTTGCCCGGGACAGATCGGCTGATTTACACCCGCCAGAATTTTCTCCGCAGTTTCGCCCAGTGCAAATTCAGCAAAGGATTGAAAATCCTCCCATTCGTCCCGTCCTTCCTGAAAACGAACGGAATCCGCCAAATCCAATTTGCCCGGCGGAGGAGGTACCAAATGAAGATAACGTTCCTTCCCTTCAACTTCCCGCAATAGTAGCCCTAAATCCTCCAAAATTCCCAAACAAACAGAGGCAGTCTGTTCGCGAAAATTTTTCTCGCCCATACGTTGCATGGCTTCTTGTAACTCCCTGTTGGTTATTTGCAGCGGTTCCCTTTTTTTCGCCTGTTCGCGCAAATAGGTATATAACTTGGCCAGCACCGTTCTCGTCGGAGCAGTTCCTTCCAATATTAATTCATTTAACTTTTTATCTTCCTCATTAAATAGTAAATGAATTTTCGCCTCATTTTGATTACGTCCGGCCCGGCCTGCCAACTGGTTAAACTCCGTAAAAGAAAAACACAAATGATACAAAACAACATTTTGAATATCCGGTATATCAATACCTTCCCCAAACGCGCTGGTCGTAACCATCACGCGCAGATCACCGGCCCGAAACATATTTTCCAATTTATTGCGTTGCTCACTGTAAAGGCCTCCATGATAAAACCCTATTTCATCTTTCGCGGCGGGATAATAGTAACATAAATCACTGGCCAGCCGATAAGCCTGTTTACGACTGTTCACATAGATCACGATCCGCTCTTTGCGATCTAACAAATTGAGCAAATACGGCAATTTCTCCTTTTCCTGACGTTTATCAACCAGCCGTAGATTCTCCCGGACATGTTTCTCCAACACTATATTGTCTATCTTTAAGGTCTCACTAATTGTCTTAGCTGTTTCATCATCCGCAGTAGCCGTAGCCGCCAGGACAAGAGGCTCCCCCAATTGCTTCCAACATTTTCCTAGTAAACGATAACCCCGCCGCTTTCCTTCCGCCAGATGATGTGCTTCATCAACCACCAAAAGGCCGAGACGCTCCGCCATGCTTTGAAACTTCTCCAAATGAAAAGCCAGAAATTCCGGTGTAGTAAGGACAATATCCACATTCCCCAGATAATAGTCCTTAAAAAATTGCTTTTTCCCGCGAATCCCAATTGAACCATTGATCGCCTCTACTTTAATCCCGAGCGGAGCCATGACTTTCTCTAAACGCTGATACTGGTCATTTACCAGGGACCGGAGAGGGTAAAGTAGAATCGTTATTTTGTTTTCCGCCAAAGCCTGATAAATAGCCATTGCTTGAAATACGGCTGATTTTCCCCGCCCGGTTCCAAAAACCGTCAAGGTATTACGGCCACTTTTTAAACTTCTGATCGCTTCTTTTTGTTTTTCATGATAAGCCGCCTCTCCCAAGATGGCTTGCCGAATCTTCTCTCCTAATTCGGCGGGAGAATATTTCAGTAATTCCTCTCGCACGACCTGTATATTTACCTTGGTGTCTTCAACCGTCCTTTTTCGCACACAAAGATTTACCCCGAGAAAATCTTTCTCCCCACCACCGGTTATCTGCGTAACATAAGCTTCATAAGCTACTCCTTTATCCACAGCAGGAGCTAAGTGTCTGGCTAACCTAGCCTGTAAATAACCGATTGAACTATCTTGATAATATACGCCGATCGCATTCCGGTCAAAATGGTTATGCGCTTCTCGCCTTAATTCTACCATTTCCCCGGCGGTTATTTGACTAATCACCTTCTGCCGTTCGGTAAAAGTAACCCCCACGGCCTTCGTGAAGAATTCTTCTTTATCAAGAATATCGCGGTAATAACCATCGTCAAGCCAAATTTCGCCGTCTAAATAAAGCTGCTCCAAAAAAGATAAGGGTTTGCAACAATCGTCATGTGCTAAAGGATCCTTCAAATCCTTTATT
>CAZVLC010000171.1:0-3714 GCA_964627885.1 uncultured Peptococcaceae bacterium | reverse complement strand
GCTATTTAAATTTTCAATAAGAATTCTTTTATACTATTATATTTCTAGATAAAGCACGCAAATCCTCTTTAAAATCAGAGTTTTACGAAAGTTTTACATTTCATGGATAATTGTTTTAAACGTGTTATCTTTTTTTGACCTATTTTTAGGACTCCTCCGGAGCCCTACGGGCATGCCGCTTTTGATCACCCGCCGCCTTTATAACTAATTTTAATTGGTTTTTTTGTGCTGCCTGCAAAGGAAGAATATAGCGCCGGCTGAGCCGAGGAGCCGTTATTACTGCTATTGCCAGTGCTTAAATTACCAATTTTAGATTTAACGGCATTAACATTCCCTAGACTGGAAATATTGGCTGGTTTATAAGCTGAGGCCGAAAGAGTTAAATTTGCATAATTAGGGGTTACTTTATAATTCGTTTTTGGGCTGATGGAATTTGCCGCATCAGTGATATTACTTTGTTTTTTAAGATTACTCCCTATAAAGGAGAAAGGATTTAAGGTAGCCTTAGGGAGAACGTATGTCGGAACAGTATAACCACCGTAATTAACTGGGCCTGTGTACTTAGGTAAGGGACTGGCTTTGAATTTTGCAATGGAACTTACCGGATCATTGACAATATTTTTCCCGACGGTGTCACCGCCTGGGTTATTTTCCATTGTATTATTTGATACTTTGAAAATATTGGTGGAAACATAATTATAAATGCCGATTCCGTTTCCTGCCCTGCTATGAGATCTCGTGTTTTTGATGGTATTATCTCTGACGATGGTTGTATAACCGGTACTTGGCGGTGGAATGGGTTGACCATCTTTGTTTGCTTTCGGGTGTCGATGAACAATAGCGGCACCGTAACAACCATCAAAAAGATTGTCTTCAATTACGGTCTGATCCCAGCCATCTGCCACAATTCCGCCTACCCACTCAATGCCTCTGTTTGTACCGCAATTGATAAACAGATTTGCCGCAATTCGTACACCACACGCATAACTGAAGTCATTACCGTGGTTTTTCGTAATTCTGATCAGCCAAATTCCAGGGCCATAAGTGTTTTGCAGAGTATTGTTATATACTTGTACATCGTTGACTGGCATAGATCCTTGTGATTCGATCTGGATTCCGGGACCACCATTTCCTTTAGCGTCAATAATATTATCATGGAATCGAACAAAATTACTGTCATAAATCCGGAGCCCGCTATTTGTACTGGTAGTGATCCGGTTCTTATAAGCTTCAATATTGGTCATTCTGATACAATACAGTCCATCATGACCTAATCTTTCGATTCTGTTGTTATAGAACTTTACATTCCCCCCCCGGTTTGCTCTGAGACCATCACCGAGATTGTCGTGCAAATACATATCATGAACATCAATATTTGAACAGTTTGCAAAATACATGAAATTAAAATAACCTCCTCCGTACGTATGATGGCTATTGCCACTTCTATTCCCGTCCATTTCAAAACCACAAATCGTAATGTTTTTATTGCCACCTTTTACATTCATTTGTTGGATCATTGGCTGCTGTTTAGCCCATTTAAGGCCACTTCCCAGCTTCAGGACGGCGCTTTTATCTCCGGTCAGGGTAGTGTTATCGCCAATATACATGGTTTCACAAATATTATAGGTGAAGGGCCCTTTTAGATATACTGTCGCGCCATTGAGTCCTGCGGCCTTTTTTAAGGCAGCATTTATTTGTACATGGTCGTCTTTTCCGTCACAAATGAAGTCCGCATCACTATTACCCACATAGATAGTCGTGGCGGCCAATCCCTCACCGGGAAAAATAAAAATGAACACCATGGAAAGACATATGGTCAAGATGAGATATATGGATTTACGTGTGGTCATATCTCCCACCCCCCTTAAAATTTGTCATCGGGTGTTTATCTATTAGGATTATCTATTTTGTAGAGCTATTATTGAATCAGCTTTATGTTATTATATTTCGACAAATAGCGCTAAAGACCTTTAAATCTGGCGGTTTTTTTACTAAACTTTTACATTGAGGCATTTTAGAGGTATGAGGACGGAATTTTTTTATACTGATAAAAAAAGCAAATAAACTAATACTAGTTATATATGTGAACGAACTTTGACGATCCTAGGGGAGGGGAAAATATTGAAAAGAAAGTTTCTGATTCTTATTACTGTAGCTGTGCTCATGCTGGCGGCGGGAATCTGGCAGCAATTGACTGATGACCGGGGGCAGGAGAATCCGGAAGGAGCCCTTCGGGTTGCTCGCCAAGCCAGTGCAAAAGTGGGGACGGTTTCAAGTAATGATGTTTACGTGCTGTCCAAAATAATCAGTGGTGAAGCCCGGGGTGAAAGCTATATCGGGCAAGTTGCGGTTGGCTCAGTGATCGTCAATCGCGTCAAAAACCCCAATTTCCCTAATTCGGTCTATGGCGTTGTTTTTGAACCGGGGGCATTTGACGCAGTATCCGACGGGCAGTATTATCGTGCTCCGGCCTCTTCGGCGGTAAAGGCTGCTCGCGCCGCTATTAATGGTTGGGATCCGACGGGCGGAGCAATCTACTATTGGAATCCCGCGACGGCAACTTCGCGGTGGATTTGGTCTCGACCGATCATTGCCCGGATCGGCAGGCATGTTTTCGCGCGGTAACAGACGTGCACCACAAATGATCCTGAAGAAAGGCAGGGAACATTGATGAAAAAAATAGGGGAATCAAAATCCTGGTTATTAGCAGGTTTGCTATTAATTGCGTTAATCGGGGTAGGTATTTGGGGATATCGGGAATCATTGTTCAGGCAGGAACTGCAGAATAGGGCAGAAAGCCAATACCAAAAGTCGTATCATGAACTGACCTGGCATTTAGATAATATTTCTGGTCAACTGGCCCAAGCCTTAATCAGTACTTCGCGCGAACAGACCATTATTACGTTGGCGACGGTCTGGAGACAGGTATTTGCCGCACAAGCCAATATTGGGGGTTTGCCGCTGGCCTTTGTGCCGCTAGCCAAGACGGAAAAATTTTTAGCGGATACGGGGGAGGCCGCTAATGCGTTATTGGCGCAAACTGCGCGTGAAAAAGAGACGCTTGGCGAGGAAAATGTGAAGATTGTGGAAGACCTATATCATCGTTCCAAGACGTTGGGAGAAGAATTAAGTAAACTAGAGGCGAAAATCTTAAACCGCGGCTTGAGCTGGACGCAGGTAGAGGTGGCGTCCTTGGCTGCAGGTGGCAATTTGGAAGATAATACGATTATTGACGGTTTTAATTTAATGGAGCAGAAAATTGAGGAATATCCCGAAATAAATTTAGGAGAAGATTTTAGTCCTGTGGAGCAAGAGCCCCGTAAGGTAAGTGGGCAGAAAGAAGTCGGGCTGGCAGAGGCGGAAAAGATTGCGCTTAATTGGTGGTTTACCGACCCTGGTAAACACAAAGCCGCGATGAGTTATGAAGGGGTAGGCGATATCCCTACTTTCGGAATAGAAATAGCGCCCTTAACCGAAGAGGAAGGGGGTTCAGTGTATGTGGATGTAAGCAAATTGGATGGTGCGGTAATCTGGGCGATGAAAGAGAAGCCCTCTGCCCGCAGCAAGTTGAATCTTAGTGAGGGTGAACGCAAGGGCAAGGAGTTTCTCGAAAGTCATCATCTTTCCGATTTTGTGGCCGTCCAGGCACAAAAAGAAGACAATATGGGAGTATATACTTTCTTGCCGCGGCAGGGTGAGGTCTTACTTTATCCT
>CAZVLC010000170.1:0-3717 GCA_964627885.1 uncultured Peptococcaceae bacterium | reverse complement strand
GATTTTCCCGTAATCAAGAAACTTTAAAGAAACCCCACGTTTAATCAACTTACTTTGCAGAATATCAATAACGCTTGTCAATTTATACTCATCATCAGCTATGATTTTGATTTCATCCTCTTTTGCCAATTCCACCTCAGCCTTACTTCCTTTAAAATCATAGCGTTGGCTGATTTCCTTCACCGCCTGGTTGACTGCATTATCCACTTCCTGAAGCGCTACTTCCGAAACAATATCAAAAGAATTTTCCTTCGCCATTTATCCTTCCTCCTTACCATTTTTCCGATTACTCATTTTTATTTTTGATTTATGTATAAATTGATATGTCAATCTATCCCTTAATTATTGCTTAATCCGGCTGTTAGCATCCCCACCCAAGCCGCCAACAACCCTATCCCCACACTCCCAACAACATACAGCAACGCCGTTTTGATTTCACCATTGCGCAATAAATTTATGGTCTCCACACTATAGGTGGAAAAGGTCGTAAAAGCGCCCAGAAATCCCACGGTAATCATGCTGTGCAATTGCGGATGAATCAATAATTTTTCCGTTCCCAATACATAAAAAACCCCTAATAAAAAACAACCCAGGATATTTACCACGAAAGTCCCCCAGGGAAAAAGAAAATTTCCCCGGTTGGCGATCCAGGTAGAAAGGCCATAACGTCCTAAGGCTCCTAATGCTCCTCCGAGAGCAATTACCCCATATAAGGCATAATGCATTTTCCTAATACACCTCTCCCACTACTCCACTTACGAATATATTACCTCAAACTTCGCGGCAGCGCCACCCTAAATGCTCTATTCGGCGACATGCCCTCCGGCCGCGTGCTCGCCCGCTGTATAGCCAGAAGACCAAGCCCATTGCAGATTATAGCCGCCGCATTGTCCGTCAATATCTAGGATTTCGCCCGTAAAATATAGCCCCGGCACAATTTTCGATTCCATTGTTTGCGGGTTGATTTCCGCAGTAGAAACTCCTCCCGCCGTGACCTGCGCACTTTGCCAGCCTTTAGTCCCCCGCACCTTGAAACGCCAATCCGTAAGGATAGCGGCAATTTGCGCACATTCCCGT
This sequence comes from uncultured Peptococcaceae bacterium, assembly GCA_964627885.1. Lineage (GTDB taxonomy): Bacteria > Bacillota > Peptococcia > DRI-13 > DTU073 > UBA3937. The sequence continues at coordinate 2,640 of CAZVLC010000170.1, read as the reverse complement.
TCCCCAAGACTTCCCGCGGGAACGCACAAATCACTAATTCCGGCTTGTTTCAGAAGCACCCGGATCAGTCGCTTATTAATTAGTCCCACCAAACTGAACTCCACAGTTTTCTCCGGATTATTCCGGAAACGGTTCTGCAACAGCTCTGTTAATTCCTCAGTAGTGAAGTTATCTAAAACTCGGATTTTCAAAATCGGAGTCCTCTGCTGCTGCAAGATTTCTCCGGCTGTTCTGCTCAGTTGCAAGATTGGTGGCCCGGATACGCCATAATTAGCAAAGAGAATATCCCCGCGGTCTTCGGCTATTGTCTTCCCCGTATCCAAAAGCTCCGCTGTGCCTACCAGCTTCACCCCCTGAATCTGGGCAAAAAAGTCCCCCTCCAGCATTAATTGCACCAGGCCGGGAAAAACCGTGGTTACCGTATGGCCTAATTCTTCCGCCAGCTTATAGCCGTTCCCATCAGATCCGCTTGACGGCATCGCTTTCCCGCCGGCAGCTAAAATTACTTTATCCCCTTCCAGCGTTTCACCTTGGGTCAGTACTAACAAAAAACCTGCCTTCCCCTTGTCCACCATGCCGCTATTTCTTGTTCCATCTGCTCTAGGCTTAATCTGCTGTACATAGGCATCACATCTTACTTCCACGCCTAATTCCTTCATTTCGTACATCAAGACATCCAAGACACTGGAAGCTTGATCTGACATGGGGAAAACCTTGCCCTGCTCTTCAATCTTATGGGCTATCCCTAACTGCTCAAAAAAAGCAATCGTCTCCTCAACCCCGAACCTTTTCAGCGCCCCAAAAACAAAGCGTGGATTGACGCCATTATAACAAGTGGCCTCCGCGTTTACATTTGTAAAGTTACAGCGACCGTTTCCCGTCGCGAGCAGTTTCTTCCCAATCCGCGGGTTTCGCTCTAAAAGAGTCACCACCGCTCCTTTTCGTGCGGCGGCAATGGCCGCGATCATTCCGGAGGCTCCTCCTCCCACTACGATAACATGTTTTGGAGTATCACTTATCCTCATCCCGTTAACCTCTGTTTCAAGTTTCTTCTTTGCTTCCTATTTTACCAGTTTTTTCGCGAAGAAAAAACCCAGCCATTGTTCACAAAAATTTCACATATATGCCCTTATCCTTCATCGTGAATCAATCCAAGGAGCTACAGTACAAAGATGGAAAGAACCCAAGGTCTTTTGCCTCGGGTTCTTTCCATCTTTATGTTTTTACTGTTCTTCTCAATTTCCAGCTTCATATTGATTTAAAACTTCCCCTGCGGTCAAAGCCCTTTCGTAAATACATACTTCATCAATCAGGCCTTTGAAATTAGCATTAGCGGTATCTCCGCCAATGTACAGGCTGCCATGATTATTATTTATCGTCCCGGTCACGGCAAATGCATTAACCAATTTTCCGTTTAAATAAAGACACAATTTTGCTCCATCATATGTACCAACCACATGAGTCCATTCATTCAAAGAAATGGGTTTGGGCGAATAGGCGGTTTGGGCTACATTGCCGATTTTGATGGAGAAACCAACTCGATTATCTTTTCTGCTAATGATACTGTAATCAGTTTTCTTGCCTTGGTTTTTGCAGATGATTTTCTGCCAATCCTGCATGGAAGCAGTTGGCTTAATCCACATTTCTACAGCGAGAGCCCTTCCAGGATTTAAAGCACCCGAACCATCATAAGCAGGGATTTGCACGAAGTCATTGCCGTCAAAGCTTAGAGCCGACCCTACTTTACCGGTTGCCCAGGTGGCTCCATTAATTAAACCATCGAATTCCAAATCGCCTGAGTCTACCGCTGTCTCACCTTCACCCTCGTCAAAGCTCCACTTTGCCACCAGGTTCATTTTCCCTGGGTCGGGCAGTGCCACTTCATAACGTCTTAATACGACCGCAGCGGAAATTGCTTGCGGCCAAATAAGTACTTCATCAATGACGCCCTTGAAATTAGCATTAACAGTATCCCCGCCGATGCGCAATACTCCTTTATGATCATTGATTAAACCGGTTACGGCGAAAGAATTCTCCAATTTTCCGTTGATATAGATGCTTAATTTTGCGCCGTCATAAGTACCGACCACATGAGTAAATTCATTCAAAGGAATAGGTTTGGCCGAATAGGCGGTTTGGGCTACATTGCCGATTTTGATGGAGAAACCAACTCGATTATCCTTTCTGCCAATAATACTGTAATCAGTGTTTTTCCCCAGGGATTTGCAGATGATTTTCTGCCAATCCTGCATGAGGGCAGATGGCTTGATCCACGCTTCTACAGTGACAGCGGTTCTGGAGTTTAAAGCATCATGATGAGGTACCTCAACATAATCACTGCCATCAAAGCGAAGAGCCGATTCTACTTGTCCGATTAACCATTCTGCTCCATAGACTGTACCATCAAATCCGTTTCCTCTCATGTCAGCCGCTATTGTCCCTTCACCTTCGTCAAACGTCCATTGTGCTACCGGTTCTACAGAGATAGAATTGCTATCTTCGCCTGTTGTTGCGAGCAATGGCATACATTGTAAAAGAAGTCCCATGACTAAAACCAGACCAATAACAGTACTTTTTCTCATTCTCTTGACTAACATTGATTGACCTCCTTAGATATTAATTCTTCGTAATAATTGTCCC
>CAZVLC010000169.1:0-3728 GCA_964627885.1 uncultured Peptococcaceae bacterium | reverse complement strand
ATTGTTGCGTGTGTCATAGATATGTTACTGCTGACAGGGCTTTTTATTATCACTGTTTATGCTTTTGATGCTCTTTTTAATATATCTCAAGATAATAGTCTCTTTTCTTTTCTTGCCTCTATCAGTTATCAATCTTTTTTTAGGTTGCTTCTGGAATATAAGTTTGTCTTACTGTATTATTTTGGCATTTTTTCAGGCCTTGGCATATTATATACGATTTTTTTCCTTAATTCTTCGATATCAGCAACCCCAGGAAAACTGATTTTAGGACTTGAAGTTTCATTTCATAAAAAAAATATCTATTATATTTTCTTGAGATCATTGCTTAAAATTCTTTTCGTCGCCTCGATATTAGGGATCATTATTGAGTTTTTGTTTATGTATATCGACAAGAAAGGTCGTACAGTGCATGATATTGTCGCGGGCTCAGAGATTCGTTTAAGGGAAGACACATCTGAGAAGGTTATTCCCAAAGGCTTATGGTGGTTTGTCGTAATTGCTTTGTTATCTTTAACGCCGTACTATTTTTCAAGTAAAAAAGCCCAAGACAGTTATACTGAAGTGAAATATTCTGAAGCGATTTCGATTAATCAAGTGGGAAGAGAATTGTATGATGGGGTCTGGACAAATGGGAAAAGTTGGACACTTACTTTAACTTATATCAGTAATAAATTGTTTATTCATGATTCAAATTATCTATTTCAAGATTTTAAGTTCCAGGAGGATAACTCTTTAGTATGTTCGGATCATAAGGGTAATAGCTACAGCTTTGAAAGAAAAGGTAATCAGTTAATTGCGACCCAAACAAAGGATATCTTCGTTAGATATTATGAATTTACCAAAAAAGAAGAACCTGAAAGTAAAGAGAGTAATTAGGAAAGTTTGACTAAAATCAATCCCCCCCGGCAAGGATACTGACGGGGGGGATTCTTATTATGCCGAAAAGAATTATGAGTTTTATGTTCCTTTGCTTAATTCTTGTTTTGCTGATCTCCTGGCGCCTTTTTTCGATACAGGTACTTCAGGGTTGTTTTAGGATAGGGGAAGAGAGTAATTTAGTAAGAAGGGCTTTAAATCTGCACAGTCAGACGCTCTCTGCAGAAGAATACTATCGCGGAGAAATTCTGGATCGAAATATGCAGTCATTAACTGATAGTGGGATAAGACCCACTTTAGTCGCTTTCCCAGGCAGTATTGGTAATCTTGTTTTAACTTGTGAGCATTTAGGGAAAAGTATTTCGGTAAAAGCTGCTCAACTGGAGAAAGCGATTAAGAGAAGTATTGAGCAATATGGTAGTGATGTACCGGTGATCCTCAAAGTAAATTTATCCACTGAAGAAGTGGAACAAATTAATGTGCAAGCTTTGTCCGGAATAGCTGTTATTCCAGTAAAAACAAGATATGGACCTAATTCATTAGCCAGGCATTTAGTCGGTTATTTAAATAGTATCAATCCTGTAAAATGGCAAAAGCTTTCCTTCGAAAAAAAAACTGTGGATACGAGTGAATTTTTATCCACGGCATATTGTCTTACGGATAAAATCGGGGTAGCCGGGTTGGAAGAAAAGTATGAGGAAGTGTTGAGAGGTTCTCGGGCGGAAAACAGTATCCGCGGAATTGCCGACGCGAACGGTCGTTTATTGGAGGGCTTGGGGTACACTTTAAAAAAGGACGAGGCTGATCGCTGGCGCAATCATCTAATTCTGACCATTGATCGACGTTATCAGGAGATAGTGGAGAAAGTGATGGATCGTGAAATTTCCCGTGGCGCTGTTGCGATTATTGATATTGCCAGTGGTGATGTGGTAGCTTTAGCCAGTCGCCCTAATTTTGAGCAAAATATAATCGAAAGTTATCTGGATGGATATGATGAGTTGCTTGACCGTTGTGAAAGAGTGGCTTTTTATCCGGGCTCAGTATTTAAAATAGTTGTAGCGGCCGGTGTGTTGGAAGAAAATTTATTAGCGGAAGAGGAACTGTTTACATGTGCGGGGAAATATCAATTTTCTGACCATACGCAAATAAATTGTACGCATGAGCATGGTGAGGTTAACTTAAAAGAGGCTATTATCAAATCATGTAATTCTACTTTTATTCAGTTAGGATTAAGATTGGGAAACGGTAAATTTAGCGAATATGCGGCAAAGCTGGGCTTTCATGTAAATCTTGATTCGCAAGCGCCTCCCGCGTTATTAGGCAATGCCTCAATTGGGCAGCAGGGAGTATTGGTCAGTCCCTTGCAGATTGCCAATTTGTATGCTACTATCGGAAGAAATGGCGTATACCGTCCTTATCGGATCGTGACTCAAATTCGTAATTATCAAGGTGATATCATCCAGGATTTTCCGATTGAGTATGGTGAACAAATCCTCAAACCATCCACTTGTGCTTATATAAAAGAATGTTTATCCAGTGCGACACGGGACGGAACGGGACGCCAAGCTTGGCTGGATGGGAGGGGAACGGCCGGAAAAACCGGTACGGCTCAAGCTAATAAGGACGGACGGGTTATTGCTTGGTTTGCTGGTTTTACGCCTGTTGAAATTCCGCGGTTTGCCATTGTAGTCATGGTCGAAGAAAAAAGTCCGGGTTCTTCTAGGGGAATGCAGGGAGGTGAAGTAGCAGCGCCGTTATTTAAAGAAATAGCTGAGGAGATATATAAAATAGCTGATAACCAGGAATGGCAATAAATTATCGTAAAGATTTTGTCACGAAAAGAACCATTATTAGGTTAATTGAAAAAATTTTTGCTAAACGTCAAGATTTCCGTGCTTTATGTAATTAAGGGTGATAAAATATGTATATGTGATTTTATTAGCACTAATTAAATTATATTTTTTGGAGTGGGAGTGAAAGAAAGATGAGTATTAGTACCTTTAAAGGTGGTATTCACCTGTCTGGGTATAAGGAAGGTACACAAGGCTCGCCAATAGTCGTGGCTCAAATACCAAGCACAGTTTATCTTCCTGTTTCCCAGCACATCGGTGCACCTTGTGCTCCTCTTGTTCAGGTAGGAGACGAAGTAAAAAAGGGACAAAAAATTGCAGAGGGAAAAGGCTTTGTAACGGCGCCGATTCATGCCAGCGTCAGCGGTAAAGTTATTGCAATCGAAAAGAGGCCGCATCCCGGTGGGAATTTTGTGAACTGTATTGTAATTGAGAATGATTTTAAGGAAGAATGGGCTGATACGGTAAAACCAAACCCACACACAGAGGAACTAAGTCCGGAGGAAATTCGAAAAATTATTTTTGAAGCGGGTATTGTTGGGTTAGGAGGTGCAACCTTTCCCGCCCATGTTAAATTAGCCCCGGTTGAGGGCAAAAAGGCGGATTATATTATTTTAAACGGCGTTGAATGTGAGCCATATATTACAGCGGATCACCGCTTAATGGTGGAAAAACCGGAACGAGTTGTCGCCGGATTAAAGTATATCATGAAGAGTACCGGTTGTGAGCAGGGTGTCATTGCGATTGAAGAGAATAAACCTGATGCGATTGCCCTCTTTACAAGAATTTTAGCGCAGGAACAGCAAATTCGTGTGCAAGTTCTAAAGGAAAAATACCCACAAGGTTCTGAAAAGCATTTAATCTACGCGTGTACGCAAAGAGAAGTACCGGTAGGCGGACTGCCGCTTGATGCCGGTGTTGTTGTGCATAATGTTGGTACTGCGGCGGCAATTGCTGATGCGGTTGAACTGGGGATTCCGTTAATTGAACGTATTCTCACTT
>CAZVLC010000168.1:0-3755 GCA_964627885.1 uncultured Peptococcaceae bacterium | reverse complement strand
TGATTGTCGTACCGGTCTTAACTCCGGTGGTGTATGGATAAGACCATAACAGTTTATTGGTGTTCATTAAAAACTTCGTTTTCTTTGGTTCAATCCAACGCATAGTACGATTTTTCGTTTGTACGATCTCACGGAAAACTGGATTCTGGAGCGCAGCACGGGTTATTTGGGCTAAATCATAAGCAGTGGTGAGATGCTGTGGATGTGGCAAACCATTGGTATTATAAAACGTGGTCATATTTGCACCAATGAGCTGCGCTTTTAAATTCATCAAACCAACAAATTCTTCTTCACTGGAAGCAATGTGCTCGGCTAGGGCAACACAAGCGTCATTTCCTGATTGAAGCAAAGCTCCATAGAGAAGCTCTTGGAGAGGCAAACGGTCATCTGAACAAAGATTGACAGAGGCTTCGCCGACTGAAGCCGCATGAGGACTGACCGTGACCAGTTCATCTAACTTTCCGCATTCAATGGCAAGTAGTGCCGTCAATATTTTAGTTGTACTGGCTGGAGCTCTTAAAGCAAAAGCATTCTGCTCATAGAGAATCTCTCCGGTTGCGACGTCGAGGACAATCGCCGCGACTGCACTGATCCGTGGCGGCACTGTCGCGCCCCATGCCACAACTGAAGAAAGAGAAAAACACAGGGTAATGAGCATAATTGTTAAGCAACTAATTCCATACTTTTTTATCATTTTCACCTGTTTACTTCATATAGAGATTTTGTTCTACTCTTTAGTATGACTCCGTCTCAGCTGATTAATTCGGTGACCTTTTTAAAAGAAAATCCTTCCTTTTGCAAAGCATCAATCAAATCGGGCAAAGCCTCGACAGTACATTCCTTAGGATGCATGAGAATTAGTGACCCATTATCGGCCCTCGGAAGAATCCGCCTAAGAATCGTTTCCGGAGCAGGGTTTTGCCAATCAATAGTATCCAAAGTCCACATAATCAGCTGATAGCCTAATTCATCCGCCGCTTGTAAAACAAATTTTCCGTGTTCGCCATAAGGTGAGGCAAAAATTGACGCAGAATTAATTTTCATTTCTCTTAATACATTTTCCGTATCCGTTATTTCCTTCTTATTTTGCTCCACACTAAGCTTATCCGGATGGGGATGGGAATAGCCATGATTACCGATTTCGTGACCGGCCTCCGCAATTTTCAAAGTGATTTCCGGATGTTTTTTTGCGAAGTGACCGGTGATAAAAAAGGTAGCCTTTACTTCTTTCTCCTGAAAGATTTCCAATAACCCCGGCAATATTTCTTCTCCCCAATCCACATTAACCATTATGGCCACCGCTTTTTCTTCGGTATTTCCGATATAAATAGGGTTAATAGTGGTGATATCCTTCTGCCAATAGCGATGGAGCACCCCTCCCAGCAGCAAAAACACAAGGATTAGCAAGGAAAAAGTAATAATCTTCTTTCTGACAAAAATAACCATCATTTCGCCTACCTCCTTATTCCTCTTGTTATCACATTTTATGCGGAGATAGCGAAATAATTAACTAAATTATCAAGGGTAAAGAAAATGCGTGTCACTTGTTCCGTAAGCACGCATTGAGAAGAAAACGACTAATTATTTTCCTGCTCTTTCCTCTGTTGTCGCAATACTTCTTTACGGGAAAGATTAATCCTTCCTTGACGGTCAATCTCGGTTACTTTTACTAAGATCTCATCACCGATCGAAACTACATCTTCTACCTTCGCCACACGCTCCTCTGCCAATTGGGAAATGTGCACCAGCCCTTCCTTCCCAGGCAGGATTTCGACAAAGGCGCCAAAATTCATCAGGCGGTTAACCTTCCCGAGATAAATCTCACCAACTTCTACCTCTTTCGTGAGATTCTCAATCATCTTCAAGGCTTTTAGGCCGGCATCGGCATCGACTGCCGCAATAAAGACTCGACCATCATCTTCAATATCAATCTTTGCACCGGTATCTTCCACAATCTTTTTAATTGTTTTTCCGCCTGGTCCAATGACATCTCTGATTTTATCCGGGTCAATAGTAGTGGTGATAATTCTGGGGGCATATGGAGATAACTCAGCCCGAGGATGGTCAATAGTGGCCAAAATTTTCTCTAAAATAAACAATCTGCCTTTACGTGCTTGTTCCAGTGCATCCCTTAAGACATCCCGGTCAATCCCGGCAATTTTTATGTCCATTTGCATAGCGGTAATTCCTTTAGCGGTTCCGGCTACTTTAAAGTCCATATCGCCATTGGCGTCTTCTAATCCTTGAATATCAGTGAGAATCGAATAATAATCACCTTCTTTGATTAAGCCCATGGCTACTCCGGCTACCGGTGCTTTAATGGGTACGCCCGCATCCATAAGGGAAAGCGTACTGCCGCACACACTGGCCATTGAGGTTGAACCGTTGGATTCTAATACCTCGGAGACCAGGCGGATCGTATATGGGAACTCTTCTTCCGAAGGAATCATCGGTTCGAGTGCTCTCTCTGCCAAAGCACCATGCCCGATTTCTCTCCGGCCCGGTCCACGCATGGGCCTTGTTTCACCCACACTATACGGCGGGAAATTATAATGATGCATATAGCGTTTGGATTCTTCTACGCCTAAGCCATCCAGGATTTGTTCGTCCCCAATTGCTCCAAGGGTGGCAATATTTAATACCTGCGTCTGTCCTCTGGTAAACAGCCCGCTGCCATGTGTCCGCGGAAGTACCCCCGCTTCACAGGTAATCAGACGGATTTCATCTAAGGCCCGACCGTCAGGTCTGATTTTATCTACTGTGATCAACTTACGCACATAACTTTTGATAATGGCATCTAGGACATTTTGGACATCTTTCAGATTATCCGGATAGGTTTCCGCAAAGTACTGAAGGGTATCATCCTTAATCCTTTTAATGTCCTCTTCCCGTTCCAATTTATTTTTATTAATCAGAGCAAGCTGCAAAGGCTTCTCGGCACGGTCTTTGACGTCCTGCTCCAAATCCGGATCTATTATATAAAGCTTCGGTACTCGTTTTTCTTTCGCTACGCCTAATTCTAAGGCTTCCGCCCGAAAGTCTTCAATAAATTGGACGATTTCCTTGATTTTTTCATGACCAAACATGATGGCCTCGAGGCATAACTCCTCCGTGATTTCTTTACTGCCGGCCTCCACCATCATAACCGCTTCTTTTGTTCCAACCACAACAAGATGGAGCAAACTTTTATCCGCCTGTTCGACGGTTGGATTGATCACCAATTCTCCATCAACATATCCGACAACCACCGCACCGACCGGCTCTTTAAACGGAATATCCGAAATATGTAAAGCAGCCGATACTCCGTTAATCGCCGTAACATCCGGTAAATTATCCTGGTCAACCGACATAACCATTGCCACTACTTGTACATCATTATGATAGCCTTTGGGGAAAAGCGGACGAATTGGTCTGTCTATTAATCTACTGGAAAGAATCGCTTTTTCACTGGGGCGCCCTTCTCTTTTAATAAAACCACCTGGGATTTTACCAACTGAATAAAGTCTTTCTTCATAATCCACTGTAAGCGGGAAAAAATCAATCCCTTCCCTTGGTTCAGCCGAAGATGTTGCTGTAGTGAGTACGCAGGTATCGCCATAACGTACTAATACTGCTCCTCCTGCTTGTTTTGCCACTCTACCTGTTTCCAGGGAGAACTTTCTTCCGGCAATCTCCATTTCTTTAGTTAAAATTGGGTATGGATAATTCATTTAGTAATTTTACCTCCCTACATTCTTTTTCCTCTTTTTATTCTA
>CAZVLC010000167.1:0-3759 GCA_964627885.1 uncultured Peptococcaceae bacterium | reverse complement strand
GAAGGTAATCGGTTTACAACATGGGCAGAGCTATCTTACCGGGATTTCGGCAGATGTACTGCAAGCTTGTTTAGCCGAGCGAAAACTCTGTGTGATGGGAAATTATGCGCAGGTCAGACGTTGTGATGTACTGATTATTTGTGTTGCCACCCCGTTAACGGATGACGGTAAACCGGACTACAAGCAGTTATTTCTTGCTTTGGAAGGAGTTGCGGCCAGATTAAGGCCGCAGCAGTTGATTATCATCGAAAGTACCATTATTCCCGGAACCACGCAGGAGATTATCTTGCCACGGTTAGAAGCGGGCGGCTTAAAGGTAGGACGGGATTTTTATCTGGTTTTTTCCCCTGAAAGGATCGACCCGGCTAATCAACAATATAGTATGGAGAATACCCCGAAGCTGGTAGCAGGCGTAACGGATGCTTGCTTACGGATGGGGAGGTCTTTTTATGACGCTTTGAGGATCAATATTATCCCTGTTTCCGCCCCGCACATTGCGGAGATGGCTAAATTGTTGGAAAACACTTATCGAGATGTGAACATTGCTTTGCTCAACGAGATGGCCGAAGTTTGCGGTGATTTAGATATTGATATTTGGGAAGTAATCGAGGCGGCGGCCACGAAACCTTTTGGGTTTCAGCCCCTTTACCCGGGGATAGGGGTAGGAGGACATTGTATCCCGAAGGATAGTGCTTATTATCTTTATTTAGCCCGGCAAAAAGGCCGGCCGGCCCACTTGGTTGAACTCGCCAGAAAAATCAATGCCGAAAGGCCTTTGGTCATTGCCGAGAGAATAAAGGAGTCTTTAGTAAAACAGGATCAAGCTTTGTCCGGCTGTCCTTTGCTTTTTTTGGGGGTTACTTATAAAAAGGATGTCGATGATCTGCGCGAGTCACCGGCGGTAAAATTAATGGAATTATTAGCGGACGAAGGGGCAAAAATAGCTTATCATGATCCTTATATCAAGAAGCTTCGGGTTGGGAAGCAGGTCTTGGCCAGCATGGAATTAACTGTGGAAACGGTTTCCCAGTATCCCTGGTGTATTTTGGCTGTTCCTCACAGTTGCTATGATTTATCCTGGTTACAGGCCATTTGCCCGGGTCTGGTGGATTTAACTAATGCCCTCGGAAAGAAAAAGAAAAATATCTCAGTTTTTTAGTAAATATTTGCATTTTAGGCTAGGAACTTTTGCTTTTATTCGATATAATTTAGATGGTGATGCGAATGTTTAAAGAAATTGTAAAAAGAAATGGAAAACGCGAGTTGTTTAAACCGGAGAAAATCACTTGGGCCATTTATAGCGCTGCCCTCGCTTGTGGCGGTAATGATTTTAACCGGGCCGAAGTGCTCTGTCAACAGGTTTTAGAGTTGGCGGAGAAACAGTATGAGGATAGGATTCCGGATGTCGAAGGTATTCAGGATCTCGTCGAAAAAGTATTAATCGAGAACGGACATGCCCAAACAGCCAAGGCGTATATCCTTTATCGGGAAAAGCGCAAAGAAGCACGAGAAATAAATGCGTTAATCGGGGCGACAATTGAAATGTTTGGGAATTATTTAGGGGACAAAGATTGGTTGATTCAGGAGAATGCAAATACGCAAAAAAGCATTAATGGATTGAACAATTATGTCCGGGAAACTTTTACGAAGAAATACTGGTTGCATGAGGTTTATCCGGTTGAGGTCAGAGAAGCGCATGAAAGTGGCGATGTCCATATTCATGATCTGGGCTTTTTTGGACCATATTGTGCAGGCTGGGATCTGCGTCAGTTATTGATGGATGGATTTGGCGGAGTGAACGGGAAAGTGGAAAGTCTTCCCGCTAAACATTTACGCTCTTTTTTAGGGCAGATTATTAATTCTACCTTTACAACCCAGGGTGAGACGGCTGGCGCGCAAGCCTGGTCAAGTATCGATACTTATTGTGCGCCCTTTATTTATTATGATGAGCTGTCCTATGATAAGGTGAAGCAGTGTATCCAGGAATTTATTTTTAATATGAATGTGCCCACCCGTGTGGGTTTCCAATGCCCGTTTTCTAATCTTACTTTTGATATTAATGTCCCCAGCACTTTGAAGAATGAAGCGGTGATTATCGGCGGCAAAATGTTAGACAGGACGTATGGTGAATTCCAGCAGGAAATGGATATCTTCAATAAAGCGTTCTGTGAAGTGATGTTGGAGGGCGATGCCAAAGGGCGGGTCTTTACCTTCCCTATTCCGACCATAAATATCACAAAAGAGTTTGACTGGGATAGCCCGGTCATCGACGAGTTCATGAAGATTACTTGCAAGTACGGGATTCCGTATTTCGCCAATTACGTGAATTCCGATTTATCACCAGAGGATGCGGTCTCGATGTGCTGTCGGTTGCGCTTGAATACCCGTGAATTAAGAAAAAGAGGGGGAGGATTATTCGGCAGTAATCCGATGACCGGTTCTATTGGTGTGTTTACGATAAATTTACCGCGAATTGGTTATTTGGCCAAAACAGAAAGTGAGTTTAGAGCCCGCTTGTGGCGTTTAGCTTGTTTAGGAAAAACATCCTTGGAAATTAAGCGCAAAATTATTGAACAACAATCCGAGGATGGTCTTTATCCATATTCAACCTTTTACTTGCGCAATATTAAGGAGAGAACCGGCCAATATTGGTTCAATCATTTTAGTACCATTGGTATTGTGGGGATGAACGAAGCTGTTTTGAATTTCCTGGGGAAAGACATTACCACGCAAGAAGGACAAGAGTTTGCAGAAAGAATGCTTAATTATTTACGGGATGTCTTGGTAGAGTTCCAGGAGGAGACCGGACATGTATATAACTTAGAAGCAACTCCGGCGGAAGGAACTACGTATCGCCTGGCCCAACTGGATAAAGCTAAATATCCGGATATCATTACGGCTGGAAGAGAAGTTCCCTATTACACTAATTCGACCCAGTTGCCGGTTGCTTTCAGTGACGATATTTTTGAAGTGCTTGATTTACAGGATAACTTACAATCCCTTTATACGGGGGGCACCGTTCATCATTTATATTTGGGAGAAAAGATCGAAGACATCAATACTTGTAAGAAGTTGATCAAAAAGATCTTCCATAAATATAAGCTTCCGTATATATCGCTTACGCCAACATTCAGTATCTGTCCGGAGCACGGCTATATCAAGGGGGAAGAGTTCCGTTGCCCTGATTGTGGGCAGGAAACAGAAGTTTGGTCACGGGTAGTCGGTTACTTAAGACCTGTGCAGAATTACAATAAAGGCAAGAAAGAGGAATACTTCGAAAGGAAGAAGTATAAGGTGCCGGAGATGATTTCATGAGGATTGTCGGGCTGGAAAAGAATTCGGTTGTTGATTTCCCAGGGCAGTTAGCCGCAGTACTTTTTAGTCCCGGCTGTAATCTTGACTGTTATTATTGCCATAATCGCGCGATTATCGGTAAGGTTTCCCCGGAGCAGTTACATTCCGAGGCCGAGATATTTGCTTTTTTGCAAAAAAGGCAAGGGTTATTGGACGGGGTTGTTTTTAGCGGAGGCGAGCCCACGCTGCAACCTGATTTGGCGAATGTGATGCGGAGTGTGAAGGAATTAGGCTTCCTCGTTAAGCTGGATACCAACGGCACTAATCCGGTTGTCTTGCGTTCGTTAATCGCGCAGGAACTGGTGGATTATGTTGCCATGGATTTGAAAGCCCCTCTCCGGAAGTATGTCGGAATATGCGGAGAAAAAAGTAATACTTTCCTGGAAAATATCCGGGAAAGTATTG
>CAZVLC010000166.1:0-3761 GCA_964627885.1 uncultured Peptococcaceae bacterium | reverse complement strand
GCTCCTATAATCTTTTTCAGAGAGATAAAAGACACATCAATTGTCAGCAAATCAACCAACTCAGGTAGCAATTCCTTTGTCAAATAACGGGCATTAGTCCTTTCGAGTACTACTACCCGCTCATCCTGCCGTAAAGACCAAGCTATTTGACCATACCCCACATCCACAGCATAAACCTTCCTGGCCCCATGTTGTAAAGCACAATCGGTAAAACCACCGGTAGAAGCACCAATATCCACCATAATCTTGGCGACAAGATTAAGATTAAAGGTCTCAATCGCTTTCTCCAGTTTTAGGCCACCCCTGCTGACATAAGGAAGCAAATTACCCCTAACCTCAATTTGCGCATCTTCTTCCACCAGTGTCCCGGCTTTTTCGATTCTGCGGCCTTGAACATAAATCTCTCCGGCCATGATTAAAGCTCGCCCTTTTTCACGGCTGGCTACCATTCCTTTTTGCACCAGAAGCTGATCAAGACGATATTTCTTCATTTACCAACATCCCATCCTTTAACCTGGGTGAAGTTATTTTTGTTTTCCAAAGAAAAAAACACGCGGTTTTGTTCTCCCTTTTTGTTTGAAACCAAAACGTTCCATGATTTTCTCTGCCATCTTTTCCGGGGTTAACCCAACTAGTTCTCGTAAAAGCTCCGGTTTACCATGTCGAATAAATTCATCGGGCAAAGTGAGCATAAAAACATTTTTGTTTAATCCTCCTTGACGACAAACAAGTTCCAAAACTCCGCTCCCAAATCCCCCTGCCTGCACATTCTCTTCTAAGGTCACGATATATTTATACTTGGCAACTTGCGCTATGAGCAATTCTTCATCTAACGGTTTGATAAAACGCGCATTAATGACTGTGCTTTTTATGCCTTTTTCTCTTAATAATTCTCGGGTACGTAAAGCCGGATAAACCATCGAACCCACCGCGAGCATTAAAATTTCCGCATCTTCCTCTTCCGCCAATAATTCGGCTTTGCCCCAAGGGATTAACTGATACTCGTCAGTTAAGGGAACACCAATTGCCTCCCCGCGTGGATAACGAATAGCTGTCGGTCCATCCGCATATTGAAGGGCCGTATACAGCATCTGGCGCAGTTCCTCCTCGTCTTTAGGCGCTAAAACAGACATACCCGGAAGATGACGCAAATAAGATAAATCAAACGCCCCATGATGGGTCGGCCCATCCTCACCAACCAAACCGGCACGGTCAATACAGAACACCACCGGTAACTTTTGCAGACAAACATCATGCGAAATTTGATCATAAGCGCGCTGCAAAAAGGATGAATAAATAGCTACTACCGGTCGTAACCCTTTTACAGCCATGGCTGCCGCCATGGTAACAGCATTCTGTTCGCCGATACCCACATCAAAAAAGCGGGATGGGTACTTTTTCGCAAATTGATTTAACCCCGTTCCATCCGGCATGGCTGCTGTTATGGCCATAATACGCTGATCCTGCGTCGCTAAGTCCACAATCGTCTTACCAAAAACGGCTGTATAACTGGGATTTTCGCCCCCGCTCTTCAGAGGCTGCCCAGTCGACAGGTCAAAACGGCCAACCCCATGAAAAACTGCCGGGCTTTGCACCGCAGGCGCATAGCCCCGGCCTTTTTGCGTAAGAACATGCAATAATACCGGTCCTTTGAGGGTTTTCGCTTTCTTAAGCATGATTAAAAGATTCGTTAAATCATGCCCATCGATCGGGCCAAGATAAGTTAGCCCCAGTTCTTCAAAAAGCATCCCCGGTACCAAGAGATATTTTAAACTATCTTTGATCCTCTCGGCTGCTTTGACCACGGAAGAGCCTATGGCCGGAACTTTATGCAATAAGTACTCAATATCCTTCTTTCGGCGGGTGTAAAACGGATCTGAACGCAGACGGCTCAAATAAGAAGACATTGCACCCACATTTTCGGCAATGGACATTTCATTATCATTTAAAACGACTAACAGATTGGTTTTGAATTGACCGGCCTGATTTAACGCCTCATATGCTTCTCCGCCGGTCATCGACCCGTCACCAATTACCGCGATGGCATGATAGTCTTCTCCCAACCGGTCTCGGGCCAAAGCAAAGCCCAAAGCTGCCGATATAGAAGTACTACTGTGCCCGGTATTAAACGCATCGTGAATACTTTCCTCTCTTTTGGGAAACCCGGAAAGGCCTCCGAACTGTCTTAAGCCGGAGAATAATTCTTTTCTTCCGGTTAATATCTTATGCACATATGACTGATGACCAACATCCCAAACTAATCTGTCTTTATTTGTATCAAAAACACAGTGCAACGCCAGCGTTAATTCCACAACTCCCAAATTTGGTGCTAAGTGTCCACCGGTTTGGGAAATTGTTTGCAGCAAAAATGAGCGAATTTCCTCCGCCATTTTTTGTAGTTCTGCAATCGATAGATTTTTCAAATCCTGAGGCGTACTAATTTTCTCTAAGAGTTCCACAAATAACACCTTACCTTACTTGCCTTACTTACCTTAAGAAACCCGCTTCTCTAAATAACATACTAAGAGCCGCAAAGGATCTGTCCGGCCAGATAAATTTGCTAAGGTCTGCACCGCTTCTTCAATAGTGTCTTTCGCCAACATCTTGGCTTCCTCCACCCCATATAAAGCGGGATAAGTAATTTTCTGATTTTTGGCATCACTGCCTATAGGTTTTCCTAAAAGCTCTTGATTACCCATAATATCCAGTAAATCATCCGTTATCTGAAACGCCAGCCCAAATTTCTCGGCATAAAGCGTTAAATCGGCTAATTCTTTCTCCTTAGCCCCGGCCAGAATCGCCCCTGTTCTGATTGAAGCCCGAAAAAGAGCTCCGGTCTTATGGGTATGAATATAACGTAATATTTCTTCCGGCTGGTCATAATCTCTTTTACCTTCTGCTTCCAAATCGACGACTTGACCACCAACCATCCCTTCAGTTCCGATGGCTGCCGCTATCTCTTCCAGTACCTGAAGAGCCCTCTCTTTCTCCGGAAACTGGCGAGCAAAACGTAACAATACCTCAAAACCATAAGTTAGCAAAGCATCTCCTGACAAAATGGCTATTCCTTCGCCAAATACTTTATGGTTAGTCAGTTTGCCGCGCCGATAATCGTCATTATCCATGGCCGGAAGATCATCATGAATTAAAGAATAGGTATGCAACATTTCCAACGCACAAGCGGCCGGTAAGAAGGAAACAGCATCTTTCCCCACCGCTTCTGCTGCCGCTAGACAGAGAATTGGCCTTAGCCTCTTCCCTCCTGCAAAGATACTGTACCGCATCGCCTGATGAATAATTTTCGGATAAACATCCTCCGTCGGCAACAATTTTTCCAATTCTTTGTTCACAATTACTGCTTTTTCTTGTAAATACGCTTGTAAGTCCATTCATCATTCAGCTCCATTTTCATCTTTAATATCGGCCAGTTCCGTAAGTTCTCCTTCCTGTAATACTTGCACTTTTTGGGCCGCCCGTTCCAGATAGCTTTGACATTTTTTCACAAGAGAAATCCCTTCTTCAAAACAAGACAAACCTTCCTCCAGCGGAATTTCTCCCTTCTCCAAACGGCTAATAATTTCTTCCAATCTTTTTATACTAACTTCGTAACTATCTTCTTTCGGCTGTGGCATTCTCATCATCATCCTCCTTTGACAAAACTGTGCACTGCATCCTCCCGGAATATAACTGAACACAAATCTTTTCTTCTAAGGTGATCTTTTTAGTATCCGTAAGGATCTGCCCACCAGCCCCTTTACAGA
>CAZVLC010000165.1:0-3768 GCA_964627885.1 uncultured Peptococcaceae bacterium | reverse complement strand
GGCCAAACTGGTCGTATCTCTGACGCTTTTCCGGGTTACTTAAAACCTCATAGGCCTCATTTACTTCTTTAAATTTCTCCTCCGCAGTCTTATCACCCGGATTGACATCAGGGTGATACTGCCTGGCCAATTTTCGAAAGGCCTTTTTCATTTCTGCTTCTCCGGCGTTTTTCTCCACGCCGAGCACTTCATAATAATCTCTCTTCGCCACGGTGTCACCTCACTCCCCACATACACGTTGTTTCTTAACGAAACATTAACCGGCTTCCGGTTTTATAATGACCCCGGAAGCCGTATTTCTCAGATTTTTTCGTCCTCTTCTTATTTTGTTCCCGCACTGGAACTCTTAGTTCTTCCCTTGATTATTGTCATCTTTTACTTCATAATCTGCATCAACAATATTTTCCTTTTCATCAGCTTGCCCTGCCGCTCCGCCGGATCCCGCTCCGGCAGTACCACCGGCATTAGCCTGACCGGCACCTGCTCCAGGCTGACCCTGCTGATACATCCGGGAGGTTAATCCATACAAAGCCTGCGTTAATTCTTCGGTCTTACTCTTGATTTCGTCTATATTTCCACCGGTTACAGCCTTTTGTAATGCCTCTTTGGCCTGCCCAATCTTTTGCTTATCCTCTTCCGTAGCTTTATCGCCCGCCTCCTTCAGGGTTTTCTCCGTCTGATAAAGCAGATTATCAGCCTGGTTTTTCACTTCTACTTCTTCTCTCCGTTTTTTATCCTCGGCCGCATTCTTCTCTGCTTCTTTCACCATTTGGTCAATATCGTCTTTATTCAAACCGGAAGAAGAAGTGATGGTGATTTTTTGTTCTTGTCCTGTCCCGAGATCCTTCGCCGAAACATTGACAATACCGTTCGCGTCAATATCAAATTTCACTTCAATCTGCGGAATCCCTCTCGGCGCAGGGGGAATACCGGTTAATTGGAAACGCCTCAAGGTCTTATTGTATGCGGCCATTTCCCTTTCGCCCTGCAGAACGTGGATTTCTACGGAAGTCTGATTATCCGCCGCGGTCGAGAAAACCTGACTTTTTGAAGTAGGAATAGTAGTGTTCCTTTCAATCAGTTTTGTAAACACACCACCTAATGTTTCAATACCCAAGGAAAGAGGTGTAACATCCAAAAGCAGAACATCCTTCACATCACCTGCTAAAACACCGCCCTGAATAGCCGCACCAATGGCCACACATTCATCAGGATTAATCCCTTTGAAAGGTTCTTTGCCAAGCAGATTCTTAATCGCTTCCTGTACAGCCGGGATTCTGGTGGAGCCACCCACCAATAATATTTTGTCAATATCCTGCACATCTAAGCCCGCATCCTTGAGAGACTGACGGGTTGGTCCCATCGTTGCTTCCACCAAATCTGCCGTTATTTCGTTAAACTTAGCCCGCGTAAGATTCATATCTAAATGAGCAGGGCCTTCCGCAGTAGCCGTAATAAAAGGTAAATTAATATTGGTGGTCATTACCGAAGATAATTCGTGTTTCGCTTTTTCGGCAGCCTCTTTTAAACGTTGTACAGCCATCCGGTCATTCTTCAACTCAATACCGGTTTGTTTCTTGAACTCTTCATTCATCCAATCCACGATACGCGCATCAAAATCATCACCACCCAGCCGATTATTACCGCTGGTCGCCTTTACTTCAAATACCCCGTCACCAAGTTCCAAAATGGATACATCAAAGGTACCGCCACCTAAGTCAAAAACAAGAATCGTTTGATCTTCCCCTTTTTCCAGTCCATAGGCGAGAGACGCTGCCGTAGGTTCATTAATGATGCGCAGTACTTCCAAGCCAGCAATCGTTCCGGCATCCTTTGTGGCCTGCCGTTGTGAGTCATTAAAATATGCCGGCACGGTAATAACTGCTTGCGTTACGGTGGTTCCTAAATAAGCTTCGGCGTCTGCTTTCAATTTTTGCAGAATCATCGCTGAAATCTGTTGCGGTGTATATTCTTTATCATCGATCTTCACTTTATAGTTAGAGCCCATCTCTCTTTTAATGGACTGAACTGTTCGTTCTGAATTGGTAACGGCCTGCCGCTTGGCGACTTGCCCCACTAATCTTTCCCCTGTTTTCGAGAAAGCCACCACCGAAGGAGTTGTTCTGTTTCCTTCAGAATTAGCAATAACTACAGGCTCTCCTCCTTCCATGCACGCTACGCATGAGTTTGTTGTCCCTAAATCAATACCAATTACTTTTCCCATTTTAAATTCCTCCTCGATTCATCAAAAATAATATAGCAAAATGGTTTAATTTCCTTGCACAACTTTAACCATCGCCGCTCGAAGTACTTTTTCCTTAAATAAATAGCCTTTGCGTAATTCCTCAATGACCTGATTTTCAACCATCCCCTCTTCTGCGGGGACCTGCATTACCGCCTCATGAAAGACTGGGTCAAACTCTTTCCCTAGCGCCTCAATCGGCTGTAACCCCTCTTTTTGTAAAGTATCCTTCAGTTGCTTAATAATCATACTGATTCCGGCAAAAGTCTTCTTCGTTTCTTCACTTTGCTGTTCTAAAGAAGTCATGGCCAAATCAAAATTATCCAAGATGGGCAGAAGCTGTTCCACTAATCCCATGCAGGAATATTGCAGCCACTCCTCTCGTTCCTTGTTCACCCTTTTGCGATAATTATCAAAATCGGCATGAGCCCTTAACAAGCGTTCCTTTACTTCGGTAATTTCTGCTTTCAGTTTTGCCACTTCAACGGCATCTGCATTTTCGTTATTTAGCTTTTCTTCACTTAACATCTCTTCGCCATAATTTTCTTTTGTCAAATTGTCTTCTATGAACTCTTCTTCCTTCAACTTTTGTTCCTCCCCAAATTTTCTGTCTGCATACTGGTTTTACATCCCTAATCAATCATCTTTTGCGTATTAGCGGTTGCCCCACGCTCCTTCTTTTTAATAATGGTGTCAATCCGCAGTACTGCTTCGGCTACTTCTCCGGACGCCTTTAACGCATACTTTTTCACCAGCACCGGATCATATACGCCCATTTCTAACATATCAGCGATTTCCCCACTATCACAATTAATCCCTAAGGAATCCTTCTGTTGTTCAATTTGAGCAGCGATAACATTACCTAACTTCTCTAAGGGGTTAAAACCGGCATTTAAGACGATTTGCGCAAAAGGCTGTTTTAATGCTTCAACCACACAATCAATCCCATAAACAGCCATTCCTTTCACCTGTTGACGTACACCACTTACTTCCCGAGCAATAGCCAGCTCGACCGCTCCACCACCCGCTACGATTCCGCCTTTTACAGCAGCCTGCACGGCAGAGGCCGCATCCTTAGCAATCCGTTCCCTCTCTCCGACAACTTCCTGCGTAGAAGCTCCTACTAAAACACTGGCGTGAGCTTTCCCTTTTCCGCCTAAAATGAGCACATGTTTCAATTTCTCATCCAGTTCAACCTCAGCGGCCTCCCCTAATAACTGACAAAGTTCAGCTTCATCCTTTTTTAATCCGGTACGCTTCAGTAGCTTTGCTCCGGTGAATTCGGCCGCTTGACATAATTCCCGGTGCGGAACCCTTTGTAAAACCATAATCCCGGCATCGGTAAAAATCTCCTCCGCCTTATCATTAATCCCTCGATCGATTAAGACAAGCCCTACCCCAAGACGAGCCGTCTTCGCTATATTATATGCAAACTCCTCCTGCAGTTTCAAATATCGAGAAAAACCAATTTCCGTTCCTAAAGCTTCATCCTCTACTTCTTCTGGTTCCAAAGCATCATCTATCAC
>CAZVLC010000164.1:0-3775 GCA_964627885.1 uncultured Peptococcaceae bacterium | reverse complement strand
CGGGGACTGCACTATTTGATGAATATAAGGACAGATTGATTACTGCGCAAATGCAGTATTGGGACTTTTTGCATCTGGTATTGGAACCGACCAATATGTCAAGAAAAGCGTTTTACCTGGAATATTATAAACTCATTATACGACTGACGATCTTGGGGAAAAAGAGCGGCGTTTATGATTTTGTGGACATGGATTATTTCAGGAAAACCGCCAAGAAGTTTTTCGCCAATTTAATGCGAGTAGTATAATGTGAGCGGTTTAGCGCAAGTAGTGCAGCGCGAGTAGTTGAGCCCGAGAAGTCAGCGCAAGTAGTTCACTGAAGAAGGCCGGTGTCTTTTTGAAGAAAAAAATATTGTTTATTCAGCCCACTCCTTATGATCCGCAAAAAAGGCTCATAAAAAAGAAAAAATTATATTTTGTGGGATTGGCTCTCCCTCTTTTGGCAGCTTTAACACCCGATGAATGGGAGGTTGAGATCTGTCTTGAAACGATAGAAGAGATCCCTTTTTCCACGGATGCCGAAGTTATTGCCATAAGCAGTATGGGACATGCTGTTATTCGCACTATTGATCTTGCCAAATCATTTAAGGAAAAGGGGAAGACAGTCCTCCTTGGCGGTTATATGGTTAGCCTCATGCCGGAAGAGGCGAAGAAATATTGCGATAGTGTCATCATTGGGGATGCGGAGGAAGTATGGCAGGATGTCCTAAAGGATATTAAAGAGGGAACATTACAGCCTTTTTATCAAAAGGAACTAAGCAAACTCGCTTATCCGATACCTCGCTATGATCTTTTGCTAAACAAATCCATCGGCGATTTTCTTCCCGTGCAGGCGGGAAGGGGTTGCCCTAATGTATGTAGTTTTTGTTCCGTTTACTGCCTGTATAAAACCAAATACTACAAAAGACCGATAGAAGATGTGATCAGGGATATTAAAGAGGTTAAAAGGCTTGGGTTTAACAAGTTTCTTTTGCTTGATGACAACATCCTTGCCGACAGAGCATACTTAGAGGAGCTGTGTAATGAAATAAAGAAGCTTGATATGCGTTGGCTCTCCCAATGTTCCATTGAAGTTGGGAAGGATGCTGCGTTGCTGAAGCTGGTAGCCGAAAGCGGATGTCTTGCTTTAAGCTTTGGTCTTGAGAGTATCACCCAGGAAAGTTTAAATAGTATGAATAAGGCTTGGGCGAAGGTAGAGGAATATGGTGAACTGCTGCGTCGGATACGGCATGCAGGGATTGATGTTTCCACGGAAATGGTTGTGGGTGCTGATGGGGATACTATAGATTCAATTCTGGCGACTGCGCAGTTTATTGAAGAGAATAAGGTTGTGGTACCGCGGTTTTATATTCTTACCCCAATCCCCGGAACCGCCTTCTATCACGAAATGAAGAAGCAAAAGAGGATCTACAATGATGAGATCTATTCTTATAATGGAACCGAAGCGGTGCATCTTCCGAAGAATATGACGCCGGAAGAGTTGACTGAGGCTTATTGGACTCTTTATCGGAGAGTATTTACGTATAAAAATATTATGCGGCGAACGATCCTGCATAGAGGGTTTCTCAAAAAACCCGGGAATTGCTTGTTTTACTTTGCCGTCAACCTGTATTATCGCTATCAGATAAAGAAACGGATAACGCCCAATATTATTTAAAAAACTTCGTTATGCATTCTTGTGACTAAGGCGCTATCCTCAGCGGGACAATGCCTCTTTCTTTTTCCGTATCAGTTTGGGGTATCGTCCCTCGATATGGTATGATTATGTTGGGGGAAGGGGATGACGGATTTGAAAGAGATCCTAGTAGTTGGATTAGGAGCGGGCAGTTTTAGCCAGGTAACCTTAGGTGTCTGGGAAATAATAAAGAACAATCAGCAGATATATTTGCGCACGGCGAAACACCAGGTCGTAGAGGATTTAAGGGCAAGAGGGATCAAATTCCAGACGTTTGATTACCTTTATGAAGAGAACGACAATTTTGAAGCGGTGTATGAGGGTATCGCCAACGAACTTTTGGCGAGAATTAATACAGGGCCAGATGAACGGTTGGTTTATGCGGTGCCGGGCCATCCTTTAGTGGGCGAAAAAGCAGTCACCTTGTTGCTGGAAAAAGTGGCTCAGGAATCGGAAGTGAAAGTAACTATCTATGAGGGAATTAGTTTTGTAGATAGTATGCTAAATCTTTTGCAGATAGATATGACCTCTGGTTTTACCATTTTAGATGCGCTCAGCTTTAGCAAGGCTAGTTTGAATTTAGGACATCATCAGATTTTTACGCAGGTGTATAGCCCTTTTGTCGCTTCCGAATTAAAACTTACTTTGTTAGAACTATATCCGCCCGAACATCAGGTTACGGTGATTAAAGCGGCCGGTATCCCCGGACAGGAAGAAAAGCGGTTGTTTAATTTAGCCGAATTGGATCATCATGCTTTGTTGTTTGATCATCTTACCTCGGTTTATGTGCCGCCGTTGCCGGGCAGAGATACGGTTTGCCGTTATCCGCTGGATCCTTTGCAGTCTGTGTTGGACAGGCTGTTGGCACCGAATGGGTGTCCTTGGGATCGGGAACAGAATCATGCGACGTTAAAGCACTGTTTACTGGAAGAAACCTATGAGGTACTGGAGGCAATTGATTGCGAGGATATGGAGCACTTACGGGAAGAGCTGGGTGATGTTTTGCTCCAGGTCGTGTTCCATGCGGCCTTGGCGGATCAACGCGGGGACTTTGATTTGAATGAGGTCATTGTGGAAGTAACGGAGAAAATGATTCGCCGTCATCCGCATGTTTTTGGGGAAATCAAAGTAAAAGATTCCACCGACGTCATTAAAAATTGGGAAAAAATAAAAAAAGGAGAAAAAGGACATAATGTAACTAAAGAAAAAGTAATGGAGACAATCAACAGAGCGTTACCGGCTCTTTTAATGGCAGAAGAGGTGCAAAAAAAGGCTAAGAAGGTTGGCTTTGATTGGACCGAATTAAAGGAACCATTGGCTAAAATAGAAGAAGAATGGCAAGAATTAAGCGCGGAGATAAAGTTGTACGAGAAAATGAAAGAACCGCAAAAAATAGAAGAGCAGGATAAAAGTGAAGTTGCCCGCAACAGAGTTGAAGAAGAATTAGGTGATTTGCTGTTTGCGGTAGTGAATGTAGCGAGATTTTTAGATATTTCCGCCGAGGTGGCTTTATTTAAAGCTGTACGTAAATTTATACGCCGATTTAATTATATTGAGGAAGAAGTAGTCGAAAAAGGACTAAAATGGGAGGATATGGACCTAAAATCTCTTGACATAATATGGGAAAAGGCGAAGTCAAACGGTTTATAAGGACTTTTTTAAGAAAAACTTTATTAGAAAAGAAGGATTTTGGAAAAGTTTAGCGAAATTAAGAAATGGAAATTATAATTTTAATTGGGAGGGATAATTTTGAACAAAACTGAGTTAGTGAGTGCCGTAGCCGAAAAAGCTGAAATGACCAAAAAGGATGCCGAGAAAGCATTATCTGCCGTATTGGGTAGTATTGAAGCTGCTTTAGCTACCGGCGACAAAGTGCAGTTGGTTGGTTTCGGTACCTTCGAGGTAAGGGCTCGGGCTGCTCGTACCGGACGTAATCCTTTAACCGGTGCAGAAATCAAAATCCCCGCTGCTAAAGTGCCTGCATTTAAAGCAGGAAAAGCCTTAAAGGATGCTGTGGCTGACTAAGACTTTTCACTTGGTGGTACATAGTTTAAAGCGAACATCAAAAATCAGGTTCTTTCTAGAACCTGATTTTTCCAT
>CAZVLC010000163.1:0-3792 GCA_964627885.1 uncultured Peptococcaceae bacterium | reverse complement strand
TAAAGCTTGAATGTAGATAAGATAAAAAAATTGCCAACGATTACTTGACACTAACAATAAATACGTAGCATTTGACTTCTTACGCTATTTTATATATAATTTTTTATGTAATTTATGGTTGTCAAGTGGGTTGGTTAAGATCTCCATTTGTGAAAAAGTTCATCTAAGAAAAGCGATGAGAGGATTCATTAGATCAGGGCAATATTGCAGAGAGCTGCCGGAAGGTGCAAGGTAGTATATTCCTGGTTGAAAATCATCCTGGAGTTATAAGGAAAGAAAAAATCCTTATCGGCAGGGACCCCGTTAGCGGCCAGCAAGTGGATAATCCAGGGCTTTATTATTGCCCGATTGATTATCAATAAGGGTGGTACCGCGAGAACAACCTCTCGTCCCTTTTAGGGATAAGAGGTATTTTTATTGGGATGGAAAGTTGTTAATTTTCGGTGAGGAGGAAAATGCGGTGCAGGAAAGGTACAACTTTAAAGACATTGAGCAAAAGTGGCAGGATGGGTGGGAAGATAGTTCTTTATACAAAGTCAGCGAAGACCCGCAAAAGCAAAAATATTATTGTCTGGAGATGTTTCCTTATCCTTCAGGAAACTTACACATGGGGCATGTGCGCAATTATTCGATTGGGGATGTGGTAGCACGTTTTAAAACCATGCGTGGTTATAATGTCCTTCATCCGATGGGGTGGGATGCTTTTGGGCTTCCTGCCGAAAATGCGGCGATTAAGCATGGGATACCCCCTATGAAATGGACGATCGATAATATTCAAAACATGAAAAAACAACTTAAGTCGATGGGACTTAGTTATGATTGGGAAAGGGAGTCGACGACATCCTTCCCCGAATACTATAAATGGACACAATGGCTTTTCTTACAGCTGTATAAGAGGGATTTAGCGTATAAAAAACAAGGATATGTTAATTGGTGCCCTAGTTGTGCGACCGTATTAGCCAATGAGCAGGTGGTAGACGGAGCTTGCGAACGTTGTGATACGCCGGTGGAAAAGAAGGCGTTGGATCAGTGGTATTTCCGGATTACTCGTTATGCCCAGCAATTGTTGGATAGTTTAGTAGATTTGCCCGGTTGGCCCGAAAAGGTTAAAACGATGCAGGATAATTGGATCGGACGGAGTGAAGGAGCGGAAATATTTTTTATTGAAGAGACTACCGGGGAAAGAATTGCGGTATATACCACACGGCCGGACACCGTTTTCGGGGTTAGTTATATTGTCTTGGCTCCGGAGCATCCCATGGTAGAGAGATTTATTGAAGGCTCTGAATATCAAAAACAGGTGAGAGAGTTCGTGCGTAAAGTGCAGAAACTGGGGGAAATTGCCCGGACTTCAGCCGAAACAGAAAAAGAAGGCATGTTTATCGGAGCATATGTTTTAAATCCTGCGAATCATGAAAAGATCCCTGTTTGGGTGGCTAATTATGTTCTGTATGAGTACGGAACAGGTGCTGTCATGGGAGTGCCGGCTCATGATGAGAGAGATTTCATGTTTGCGCAGAAGTATAATCTGCCTATCCCCGTTGTGATTAAGCCTGAGGTTACTTCAACGGAAGAAGCCATGGAAGGTAGCGAGATAGCGACGCAATGGGCAGCTGAAGCAGCTGAGGATGGTAAAAATGCCGCTGACGTTGAGCAACTCACTGAAGCTTATGTGGACGATGGGATTTTGGTTAATTCCGGCGCATACAGCTGCATGTCTAACCGGGAAGGCGGCCGAAAAATAGCCGAAGATTTACAAGGAATTGGGGCGGGCCGGATTAAGGTTAACTTCCGTTTGCGTGATTGGCTTATTTCCCGTCAACGTTATTGGGGGGCGCCTATTCCCATTGTCTATTGCGATGAATGTGGTGCTTTGCCGGTGCCGGAAGAACAATTACCGGTTTTACTGCCATTAGATGTAGAGTTTCAGCCGACCGGTGAATCACCGTTAAATTCGATCCCCGAGTTTTTGCATACCAAGTGCCCGCAGTGCGGAGGACCGGCCAGACGGGAAACAGATACGATGGATACTTTTGTTTGTTCATCTTGGTATTATTTACGTTATACAGACCCTAAAAATTCAGGAGAGGCTTTTGCAAAGGATAAAGCTGATTACTGGATGAATGTTGATCAATACATTGGTGGCGTAGAACACGCTATTTTGCACTTGATGTACGCACGTTTCTTTACCAAGGCATTATCCGATATGGGCTTAGTATCAGCCCGCGAACCTTTCCAAAACTTGTTAACCCAGGGTATGGTGCTCAAAGAAGGCACAAAGATGTCCAAATCGAAGGGAAATGTGGTGAGTCCGGAAGAAATCATTGAGAAATACGGGGCCGATACGGCCAGACTCTTCATTCTTTTTGCCGCTCCACCGGAAAGGGATTTGGAATGGAGCGACCAAGGAGTTGAGGGGAGTTTCCGTTTTCTTAACAGGGTATGGCGTCTCGTTTATGGTTATCTTGAAGATGTCAATCAGCAAAAGGTAACATTAGTAAATACGGATGCGCTTTCCGCGGATGATAAAGCCTTACGGCGCCTCTTGCATGGCACAATTAAGAAGGTTTCCGAGGATATTGAACTGCGTTTTAACTTTAATACGGCCATCAGTGCCATTATGGAGTTAGTAAATGGCCTCTATCATTACCGGGAAAGTGCATATCAGAATGGTAGCCTCCTTCGCGAGAGTATTGAAACATTGATTGTTTTACTGGCACCTTTTGCCCCTCATTTAAGTGAAGAACTCTGGGAGGGGATAGGACATCCCGATAAGGCGGATAGTGTTCATCGGCAAGCTTGGCCAACTTATGATCCGGCGGCATTAGAGGCGGAGGAAAAAGAAATTGTCCTTCAGATTAATGGTAAAGTCAGGGAACATTTAACAGTCCCGGCGGGAATTACTCGTGAAGAATTGGAAAAGGTCGCGTTGGCAACGGAAAAGGTGCAGGCAGCGGTAGCTGGGAAGCAGATAGTAAAAGTTATTACGGTGCCGGACAAATTGGTTAATATCGTTCTAAGATAATGATTAGGCAATTATGTAAAATTTCATAAAGGTGGCGAAGAAGCATGAAAAAGGTATATGAGGGAAAGACAAAAACAGTATATGAACTAGAAGATGGGAATGTTCTCTTGCAGTTTAAAGATGATGTTACCGGCGAAGGGGATATTATTGATCCGGGTGCCAACACGGTAATTGGCAAGGTAGAAGGGAAAGGCAATGCCTCATTAAAAATGTCCAAATATTTTTTTGAGATATTGCAAGCTGCGGGTATTCCTACCCACTATATTGAAGCTAATTTAGATGATAATACAATGGTTGTGAGAAAAGCAGAGTGCTTTGGCGCTGGTCTAGAATTTGTTTGCAGATTAAGGGCTACCGGTAGTTTTATCCGTAGATACGGGAAATATGCCCAGGAGGGACAACCTTTGGATTATCTTGTCGAGATAACCTTAAAGGATGATTTAAGAGGTGATCCGCTGGTTAATGATGAAACCTTAATCCAGTTAAAATTAATGAATCAGGAAGAAATCAAGGAAGTAAAGAACTTAACGAAGCATGTTACTAAAATTATTAAAAAGAAATATGATGAATTAGGATTGGAATTAATTGATATTAAGCTGGAATTTGGTCGGATTGATGGAAGGATTGCTTTGATTGATGAAATATCCGGTGATAATATGCGCGTAAAAGAGGATAACAGGGTCTTATTACAGAAGAAGTTATGCGAAAAGGTTTGTGGATAAATTACAATATTAAGTATGGTCTAAAAGGGTTTTTCGCAAAAACAG
>CAZVLC010000162.1:0-3811 GCA_964627885.1 uncultured Peptococcaceae bacterium | reverse complement strand
TTACAGGGATTGGTGGTTTTAATTGTATTATTGGCGGTTTTAGACAATGTATTGGGATTTATTGAAATCGAGAGTGAAAACACTATCATTGGCATGATGTGTTTAGCGATTATTTTCTTTACATTTGTTGCTTCGGTTGTTTTAGCGGTAATAAACATTGTTGCGGCTGTTCGGTTACAGTATAAGGCGGAGGAAATTGAGATTAGCAATGTTTTTCGCGATATTTTAAGGTACAAATTGGGGCTGATTCCTTTTTTCGTTATTAATTATGCATTATGGGCATTTGCGGTTGGCGTAACTTTTAATCCTTTTTTGATGGCCTTATGGCTTTTTATCCCTTATGGAGTAGCGTTTGCCTTTTTAATTATGGCGGCAACGTCTGTTTATTCAATCTCCCATCTGTTCCTGTTAGCTAAAAAAGGGACAATTACCTTAAAGCAAAGAAATACTCATATAATTTTGCAGCTGATTTTTATTGCCGATGTATTTGATACTATTTATTTGCGCAAAATGGAAAAGGGATTTCAAGGATGAAAAGTTTAAAATAATCATGTAAATAACCACGTCGGAGACAAATCCTGACGTGGTTATTTTCATTCGTTTTGTTTTGTTCAATTTTACGGTGAATTTGTAGCGATTTCCAGCAGGGATTCTTTTCCGCTTGTCGAAAATAAGATAAGGGAAGGAGTGACAGTATGATTCAGTTGTTTAATGTATCCAAAACATATGTTGGGGAAGTTAAAGTCGAAGCGCTTAAAGATATTAATTTACATATCAAACGCGGTGAATTTGTTTTTCTGGTTGGTCCGAGCGGAGCCGGCAAGTCCACTTTGACCCGGATGCTGATCAGGGAGGAACTTCCCACGAAAGGGCAGATTATGGTTGATGACCGTAGCCTTTTGCGCATGAAGGGAAAGGAAATTTCCTATTATCGCCGGAAAATCGGCTTTATTTTTCAGGATTTCCGTTTATTAATGGAGCGGACGGTTTATGAGAATATTGCTTTCGCCATGGAGGCCATTGAGGTGCCAATTTCTGAAATAAGGGAGCGTGTTCCGGCAGTTTTGGAAATGGTCGGGCTGCAGGACAAACTAAACGCTTATCCTCATCAGCTATCCGGGGGACAACAACAGAGAGTGTGTATTGCCAGGGCAGTTGTGAATGACCCCTTGATTATTATTGCGGACGAGCCCACGGGAAATTTGGACCCGGATAATTCCAAGGACGTAATGAACCTACTCAAGGCGATTAACCAACGGGGAACGACGGTGATTGCCGCAACCCATGACCGGGACATGGTCAACTTCATGAAAAAGCGGGTTATCGCCCTTTCGAACGGGTGCATTATACGCGATGAAGAAAGGGGCGGGTACTAAGATGAAACTCAGTAGTATGCGGTATGCTTTCCGTGATGCCTTTCATTCGATGCGTCGAAATGCTTTGATGACAATCGCTTCGATTGCGACGATGGCGATTTCTTTGCTGATTTTGGGCAGTGCCTGGTTGTTGGTATTAAACTCACAAAACATGGCGGTGGCCATGGAATCGGAGCTGGAGATAAATGCATATCTGAAGGAAGATGTATCCAGAGAAGATGCGTTGAATTTACGGCGCGAGTTGGAGGCGCTTTCCGGAGTGGCCAAAGTTACTTTTGTGCCGAAAGAGGACGGATTGCAAGGCTTACAGGAGCGCTTTGGGAAGGATGCAAGTATTGTGGATACCTTAGGTGATACTAATCCTCTGCCGGATATGTACAGTATTAAAGCAAAGGTCGCGGAAGATGTGCCTAAGGTTGCCCAAAAGGTGGAGAAAATCGCCGCTGTTGATACGGTCAGATATGGGCAGGGGATGGTGGAAAAATTGCTGGCGTTGACCGACTGGTTAAGGACGGCTGGGGTTGTCCTGGTATTTGCCATTGGTTTAGCGGCTGTTTTTCTCATTGCTACCACCATTCGTCTGACGGTGTTTGCTCGCCGTAAAGCCATTGGGATTATGAAATTGGTCGGTGCAACGAACTGGTTTATTCGTTGGCC
This sequence comes from uncultured Peptococcaceae bacterium, assembly GCA_964627885.1. Lineage (GTDB taxonomy): Bacteria > Bacillota > Peptococcia > DRI-13 > DTU073 > UBA3937. The sequence continues at coordinate 1,778 of CAZVLC010000162.1, read as the reverse complement.
CTTCTTCCTGGAAGGAATGATTATTGGGTTGGTTGGAGCGGGGATAGCCATTTTTTCCTTAAATCTGATCTATAATCAGCTGGTGCAAAATGTCCTGATATCTTTAAATTTCCTACCTATTTTGCAGGATAAAACGTTGATTTGGAATGTCTTCAAAAGCTTGCTCTTCATTGGGACATTTTTGGGAGCTATCGGTAGTGCCATCAGCTTGCGTCGTTTCTTAAAGGTCTAACCGCAGGAGACTCAAAGAGGAAAGTAAAGTTAAGCGGGAATAGGAAAGAGGATAGAGGAAAGAGGAGGGTAAAAAAATGGGTTTTTGGAAGAAAAACGGTTTTTGCCCAATCATAGTTGGAGGACTGCTGATCTTTTTTAGTCTTTCCCAGCCTCTTTTTGCCTTGACTGAAATTGAACAAAAGATGCAGGAAATGGAGGAAATAACGGAAGCCATTTCCCGTTATGAAAATATGTATGCCCAAAAGGATAAAGAGGCCAATAGCGTCCTTGGGCAGCTTAAACAATTGGAGAAAAACATTGATTCCCTCGAGCAGGATGTGGAGACCCTGAAAACAAATATTATGACCACAGAGGGAATATTAGTAAAGGCGCAACAAGAAGTTGAGCAGACCAGCAAGCAGGTCGATGAACGTACCGGCTATTTTAATATGCGTCTGAAAAGTATGTATCTGGAAGGGAAAGTGAGCATTTGGGAGGTTTTATTGCAGTCTACCAGTATCACGGATTTTTTAACCCGCTTTGATTTTATGCAAAGAATCGCGCAGAATGATTCGAGACTGTTGAAAGAATTAGAAGAGGCGAAACGAGTTTTGGTGGAAAAAGAAGCGGAGTTGCAAGAAAGATTGGAGATATATCAGGATTTGCAAAAGCAGAAGGAATACAAGCAGCGGCAGATGGAGCTGCAGTCTCGCCAGAAGGGGAATATGCTGCAGTCTATTGAAAAGCAAAAAGAGGAGTTAACCCGGGCACTGAATGAATTGGATGAAGCACGTGAAAGACTGGATCAATTTATTCGGGAATGGCAAGAAAGTCACAAAGAGGCCTACATGGGCATCGGAAAGATGGCGTGGCCTGTTCCAGGACACAGTCGGATTTCCTCTAATTTTGGGAATCGCATTCACCCGATTCTTAAAACTAACAGGTTCCATGCGGGTATTGATATTCCCGGGCCGACGGGGACAACGGTGCAGGCCGCGGAAAATGGACGCGTTGTTTATGTGGGCACTAACGGTGCTTATGGCAAGGCGATCATTCTTGACCATGGCGGCGAGATTTCTACCCAGTATTCACATTTGTCCGCTTATTTAGTGCAGGTGGGTGACCGGGTTAAGAAGGGAGATCCGGTCGGAAAAATCGGGAGCACCGGTTGGAGTACGGGCCCACATCTAGATTTTATTATTCGGGTCAAAGGCGAACCGCAAAATCCTTTAAATTACGTTAAGCCCTAAAAAGAATTGTATTTTAGGCAATAATAATCTAAAATGAATTATCATATAAATAGAGATAAGCGAAGGTAAACCGGGCGAAAAAACAGGAAGACAACAGGAAAATTAAGAAATTGTGGACGAGGTGGAACAAATTGTCGATCAGCAATAAGGTATTGCGTGGCGCGTGGCATGTTATGGTCACGCTCTGTATTATCGCAACAGTAGTCATAGGTTTATTTGTAGTTACCAATTACCAAAATATCACCAAAATGCTGGAGGTAGTCGCGATTGTCAAAACAGAATATCTGAGAGATGTTCCGTTGCATCAAATGATGA
>CAZVLC010000161.1:0-3823 GCA_964627885.1 uncultured Peptococcaceae bacterium | reverse complement strand
CCAAAACCAATATTGAGAGATTTGTCAAATTGTCCGGTTATGAAGTGGAAAGCCAAGCCGAAAATGAAATATTTCATTTGAAAGTAAGGCGATCATAATGCAGCAATACATAGCTCTCTTTTTTACTCAGTCGGGCGCCTTAAAATATCAGCGTTATCTGGAAACACTGGGCGTCAAAGGTGAATTAAAGCCGGTCCCGCGTAAATTAAGTTCGAGCTGTGGTATTGCGGCGGAGTTCCGTTATCACGGAAATCTGCAAATGTTGATTACGGAAGATGTTGCGAAGATTTATCTTATTGAAAATGAAACATATGTGCTGAAATATCAAGCGGAAGAGTAATGCAATGGTAAAAATTACACCCCCGGCGAACAAGCTGAATTATTCATAATTAGACCGACTCCTTTGTATAGTGTTATAGAGTCTACTATATAAAGAAAGGAGTGAGTTGATTGGATAATTTACTTGCCGTTGGGGGTGTGATTTTTCTTTACCTTAATTTTTTGTTTGTAGTTGCGGCAGTGGCTTTGTACTTGCTGCAGGCACTGGGTCTTTATGGTATGGCGGATAAAGCAGGAGTAACACCTCGTTGGGTCGCTTTTATTCCGATTGTTAATGCTTATGTGTGGGGGAAAATAATTAAAGAAATTCGCCTTAGCAACTATGTGCTTACTCATCCGGAAATCGTTTTACCGGTAGCTCCGTTTATTTATGGACTGCTCTATGATATTAATATCCTGGGGCCGCTCTTATTACTTTGCTTTTTGGTTCTATACGCGGCCGGTTATTATTGCCTTTATTCGTTATATCGGCCGGATAATGCCGCGATTTACACGATTATCAGTATCGTCTTTCCTTTTGTGATGCCCTTTTTCTTTTATAGTTTAAGAAACGAAGCCCCCATCTCGTGTTCAGTGGACGAAAGCCCAAAAGCGGGGTCAGAAACCGCTTCTGCTTCAGAGGAGGGCAGCCCCGCTTCGGAAGAAAAAGAATAACATATGTGAAAGATGCGGAAAGATTGAAAAGATCAAAAGATGTGAGAGCCTGCGGGCTCTTTTTTTTGCCCCCAAAGCCAGGCGGTAATAATCGGGTTGATGATAAGACGGTTGATAATAGGGTGGCTGATAATCGGGGGGCAGATGATTGGTGGCTGATATTGTTTGGCATCAAAATTGCATTATAAATATCAGTGGAATAAAGAGAAAATCCGGAATGGATCGAAAAATAGAGAGAACATCAAGAAAATTGGGGGCGCAATAACATGGCGATAGATATGCACATTCATACAAACGCAAGCAGTGACGGAGAATTTACCGCTCAAGAAATTGTCGAGATGGCTGCGAAAATTGGTTTGGAAACAATTTCGCTAACCGATCATGATTCGGTGGCAGCGGTGGAAGCGGGCATGATGTGGGGGGCTAAATATAAAATTGAGGTTATTCCCGGCTGTGAATTGTTTTCACAGTATAAAGGGAAATTTTTGCATATTCTCGGTTATTATATTGATCCGCTTAATCCGGATTTGCAAGGGCTGTGTAAACGGGCGGCCGAGGAAAGTGTCAATCGGATTGATCAACAGATTGAGGCCTTGCGCGGTGGCGGGTACTATTTGGAGAAAGAGAAGGTGCTGGAGCAATGTGCGCACACAGCGCCGTTATATTCTAATTATGTCGAAGCGATTTTTGAGGATGAAAGAAATAAAAATAATCCGATTGTAAGAGAATATAAGCAAATAGATATGGGAATTATTGAGTTTTGCCGCGATTTTGTGTGTATGGGTAAAGTATTTTATATCCCGCAATATATTCCGGCGGCTGAATTAGTGTTAAATACTATTCGGCAAAGCGGAGGTGTTCCTGTCTTGGCGCATCCGGCTGTAAATTTACGTGAAGATGATAACCAGATTCTTGATGAACTGGTTGCTTTAGGACTGGTTGGCTTAGAGGTTTATACCAGTCATCATACTCCGGACAATGAAAAATTCTATGCTGAATATTGTCGGGAAAGGCAGCTTCTTTACACCTGCGGTAGCGATTTTCACGGTTTCTTTAAACCAAGCGTAAAGCTGGGAGATGTAAAAAAGAATACAAGAGAAGTAGTTGAAGCGTTAAAAGCGGCTCGCGCCGCACAAGGCGCGTAGAAGAAAGGAAATACTACTGCTAATGAATAAAGACCTCGCGCCGCTGCGAAAGAAAAAAGTTTTTGTTTTCGATATGGATGGCACTTTTTATTTGGGCAATCAACTGATCCCAGGTGCACTGGAGTGCGTGCGTATTTTGCAAACGCAGCAAAAAATGGAGTTGTTTTTTACAAATAACTCTTCGCAAACAGGAGCCTTTTATCAGAACAAGGTTTGGCAGATGGGTTTAGAGGATGAGAATGTGCCCATTTATACTTCCGGTGATGTCTTAGCGTTTTATCTGCAGAAGGAACACCCGGGAGAAAAGGTCTATTTAGTTGGGACCAAGGGCCTGGAGCAAACACTACTTGAAAAGGGTATTATCTTGGCCGAACGGGATGTAGATCTGGTCGCGGTAGGTTTTGATACATCTTTAGAGTATCAGAAACTTGCCAAAGCATGTGCTTTACTGAGACAGGGAGCGGCCTTTCTTGCCACAAATCCGGATTTAAATTGCCCGGTGGAAAAAGGGTTTATCCCTGATTGTGGTTCGATCTGTGCGATGCTGACAGCCTCCACCGAAAAAAAACCGACCTTTCTGGGTAAACCGTACTTAACAACGCTGGACTTTCTTGTACAAGAAACCGGTTATGAACCGGCTGAAATGGTTATTGTGGGGGACCGGCTTTATACGGATATTGCTTTTGGCCAAAAGGCAGGGCTTACTACCGTCTTAGTTTTCTCCGGAGAAACCTGCCCCGCCGATTTACAGAAAGAGCAGAATACTGTTTTTCAGCCGGATTATATGTTCCCCTCGCTGCTCGAACTAGGGATGATTTTTTAAAAAGACAATTTCGGCCGTTCTTTGGCATCTTACTTGCAATATTATAAGGCAATAAACTTTGTAATAAATAAAGGTTTAAACACAATTATCCAGACAAACGGAGGGCATATTATGTTGGATTTAAAACTACTGGATCGAAATTTAGTCGTATTAAACATTGAAGCAGACACACAAACGGAAGCCCTTGAGAAATTAGCGGGACGCCTTTGTGAAACCGGTTATGTTAAAGAAAGTTTTGCCAATGCGATTTTAGAAAGAGAAAAGGTTTTCCCGACAGGCTTGCCTACAGAAGGATATGGGGTGGCTATACCGCATACGGATGTAGAACATGTGAATAAGCCGGCGATTGCTTTAGGAATCCTGAAAAACTCCGTGAAATTCAATCTGATGGGGGATATTGATCCTAATAACCAGGTGGATGTACGAATTATGTTTATGTTAGCCATTAAAGAACCACATATGCAGTTAAAACTACTTCAGGACATCATGGAAGTAATTCAGGATAGCGAGCTGCTTCAAAAAATGGTTCAAGCACCGGATGTGGATGCGTTAATTCAGGCAACGGAAGAATATGCAAAAGCAAAGGGGGTGGCGTAACAACTCTTTTGCCCGGGGTTAGGGCAGATATTTAGAGGCCGGATTTTTAAAGGAGGTGTTGCCCAAAAGTCTGACGAGATATCATGAGATAAGTAAAGTTCCTGGCACTTTTATTACTAATCAACTAAATAAAAAAATAATGGAGGCGTAAAAATGGCAAAAGCAAAAATCATGTGTGTATGTGGTACCGGTATTGCCACCTCAACAGTAGCTCATGCCGGGATTGAAAAGATTTGTAAAAAGCACGGTATTGAGTTTGATATTA
>CAZVLC010000160.1:0-3829 GCA_964627885.1 uncultured Peptococcaceae bacterium | reverse complement strand
CCGGATGGAATTGGATTCCTATGATGTTTTTAGAACAAACAATTGCGGGTACTTCTATCCCATAATTTGTCGTTGCCATAACCTGATTGTCAAGACAAGCACTGGCATAGTACGAATGGACAAAATAAACATAGCTTCCTGCCGGAATATCGTTTAAAAGGGGATGGGCCTGTTTGATATTCAAAGCATTCCAGCCCATATGGGGGACCTTCATTCCCTTAGGGAAACGTTTAATTTTTCCTTTCAAGAGGGCCATTCCTTGATGTAGCCCATACTCTTCGCTCTCTTCAAATAAAAGCTGCATCCCCAGACAAATCCCCAAAAGAGGAGTCCCTTTCGCCGTTATTTCTTTTAGCAAAGAGACCAAATCATATTTTTCAAGGTTTTCCATGCCTTGCGCGAAAGCACCTACGCCAGGGAGAACAACTGCCGGAGCCTCCAGTATCGCTTTTCTGTCACGAGTAATGACCGCTTCAAGGTTCGCCGCTTTCAACCCTTGGTACACACTGGCCAGATTACCCATCCCATAATCAATAATAACAGTCCGCACTACAAGACCCCCTTAGAAGAAGGAATCGCCTGTCCTTCCACTTTTACCGCTTCCCGCAGGATTCTCCCGACCCCCTTATAAACCCCTTCCGCGATATGATGGGAGTTTTCTCCTGCCAATTTTTTAAGATGGAGTGTTAATTTGGCCTCCTGCACAAAAGCTTGCCAAAAGACCTGCACCAATTGACTGTCAAACTGCCCTATTTTTTCCGTGGGGATATCTACATCGTAATAAAAGCCGGAGCGTCCGCTGATATCCACCGCACAAAGAAGAAGAACTTCATCCATGGGAAGCGCGATTGAGCCATAACGGATAATGCCCTTTTTCTCGCCAACCGCTTGTCGAAATGCCTCCCCCAGGCAAAGCCCGACATCCTCGACGATATGGTGAAAATCAACCTGCAAATCGCCTTCAGCCTCTAAACTTAACTGAAAGCCACTGTGTTTCATCAATAATTCCAACATATGATCAAAGAAACCTATCCCTGTGGAGCCTTGAAAAAAGCCTTCCTGAGCTAAGACAAGTTGCAGCTTTATCGCTGTCTCCGTGGTTCTTCTCTCCACGCAGCCCGTGCGCAGATTCAATTCATCGCCCGTCTCTCTATTATTCTGCGGCTCACTCATGATAATCCCTCCTCTATTCTTTTCTCCTTTATTCTTTGATCCGTAACGCTATCCTTTGAGCCGTACCGCCAGTGCCTGTCCGTGCGCGGCCAACCCTTCGGCTGTCGCCAAGTAGCGAACCGATTGAGCCGCTTTCTCCATCCCAGCGCCAGAAAAACTGATGATACTGGTTCGCTTACTGAAATCCTCCACCGTTAATGGGGAAGCGTAACGTGCTGTTCCCCCTGTAGGTAAAACATGGCTCGGTCCTGCCCAATAATCGCCCAACGGTTCCGGCGAATATGGCCCCAAAAAAACCGCTCCGGCATTTTCCACCTTGGCTAAAGCCGACCAGGGATCCGCCAAAAGCAACTCCAAATGCTCCGGTGCAACCGCGTTAGCTGCCGCAAAAGCCTCAGCCAAATCAGCAGTGATGATCACCGCGCCATAATTCTGCAATGCTGCGGCGGCAATTCCCTGCCGCGGCAGCGCGCTCAACTGTTCGCCCAGCGCCTGCAAGACCTGATTTGCCCAGGCAGTGTCGGGGGTAAGCAAAAAAGCTCTGGCCCGCCTGTCATGTTCCGCCTGGGAAAGCAAATCGGCCGCCGCATACTCCGGTGCGATACTGCCGTCCCCAATAATGAGGATTTCACTGGGACCCGCCAGCATATCAATTCCAACCACCCCAAAAACAGCCTTTTTAGCCAAAGCAACGTAAATATTGCCGGGCCCCACAATCTTGTCCACCGCCGGAATTGTGGCCGTTCCATAAGCCAGTGCCGCAACCGCCTGCGCTCCGCCGAGCCGGTATATTTCCGTGACCCCGGCTACTCGTGCTGCCGCCAGTGTGGCCGCCGGAACAACACCGTCCTGCCCCGGTGGAGTTACCATGACGATCTCCCGCACCCCGGCTACTTTGGCCGGAATAGCCGTCATTAACACAGTGGAGGGATAACTGGCCGTCCCCCCCGGTACATAGATACCCACACGCCGTAAAGGGCGGTAAAGCTGCCCCGTCACCGAACCCGTTTCATCCTGACTAAACCAGCTTTGTTGCTTTTGCCTGCTGTGAAAGCTCGCGATGTTTTCCTTGGCATGTTGCAAATTAGCCAATAGATCAGGCTCCACCTGCTGCATTGCTTCCTCAATTTCCGTCTCACTAACGCGCATTTGCGGCGCCTGCAAAACACAACCATCCAAAGCTTGTGTATAACGGAGCAGGGCTTCATCCCCATTTTCGCGGACATCCCGGACTATTTTCTCCACGGTTACCCGAATCTCTTCATCATCATAAGCCTTCCCCCGGATTCTATCCTGTGCTTCCGCCGAAGGCCATTGATAAACAGGTATCAAGAAAGCTCTCCTCCTTCCGTCTCCAAAACCTGTTTGATTTTCCCTACTAAACCGTTGATCTCTTTTGCTTTCAAGCGGTAACTTGCCCTGTTGACCACCAGTCTGGCTGTCGCTTCACCCAAAAATTCCAGCGCCACCAGGTCATTCTCTTTTAAGGTTCGACCACTGGAGACAATATCGACAATTAAATCAGCCAACCCGACGAGCGGTGCCAATTCAATATTCCCATGTAATTTAATTATTTCCGCTTGCAGCCCCTTCTTTTGTACATATTCCTTCGCCACTGAAGGGAATTTTGTTGCAATACGCACCCCTTGCCGCCATTTGAATGTTCCATCAGCTGCTAATGCTTTCCGCGGTGCGGCGGCGGCAAAACGGCAATAGCCGAATCTTAAATCGACCAATTCATAGAGGTTTTTTCCGGCCTCTAAAATACTGTCCTTCCCCACAATCCCCAAATCGGCAGCCCCATGCTCCACATAAGTGGGAATATCCGTGGGCCGGCAAACAATGTAGTTTACCTGCCTGTCTTTATCCTCAAAAATGAGGGTTCGTGCTTCATCAGACAATCCCGGGTAACTGAAACCGCATTTCTCCAAGAGCACCCTGGCCGGTTCAAACAGCTTCCCCTTAGGCATCGCAATGGTTAAGATGTTTTCGTTCATTTCGCCTCATCCTCTCCGCACCAGTCCAGAACTGCTTTTTTCTCTCTTGCGCGCTCCTTCGCCTGTGCATAGATTAGCTTGCCCACTTGCGTAAAGACCCTCCGTCCAGCCTTTCTATGTTCCTGGGCTTTGCGCAGCACCTTCTGCGGGTCCGTTCCCGCCACAAACACCAGGGGAGCCTGTGCTGATGCGTCTGCTCCCTCTTGTTTCTGAGGCAAACTGAGCAAAATACGATCTACCCCCAAAGCAAAACCCGTCGCCGCATAGTCTTTGCCAAAATAGCGCAATAATTCATCATAACGGCCGCCCCCGCCAATGGGATAGCCGATCCCCGGTGCGTAAATCTCAAAAACCATCCCGGTATAATATTCCTGACTTCTGAAGGTGCTTAAGTCCACCTGAATATACCGTTCATAACCGTAAAGCTTTAAATATTGGATCGTCCGCCACAAACCGGCAAAAGCTTCCGCCAGTTCCGGCAGTAAATCACCCTGTCCTTGGTCCCAATTCGCCAGCTGCTCCAGCTCACTGGCGGAAAACTGACGGGTCAAAAAGCCCATTATTTTTTCGACTTTTCCCTTCTCCATCCCAGCCGTCAAAAGACCACCGCTTAGCCCGACAAAGTCTTTCTCCAACAACAAATTCCGCACTTCATTCAA
>CAZVLC010000159.1:0-3838 GCA_964627885.1 uncultured Peptococcaceae bacterium | reverse complement strand
CCGGTCTGACCCGCGCCTTTAAACCGGCTACGTCAGTCCCAAAAGCCGGATCAACAGCAGTTCTCTCCAGCAAATCATTGTTGCCTCCTTCTTGTTTAATAATCCGGGAAGCCTCCTGCGAATGAAGACGAATGCGCTCATGTAACTCCTGCCTATTTCCGCCCCGCTTTACGGCATCCATTAAAATGTTTTCTGTCGCCATAAAAGGCAACTCCCGCACCAGGTGCTGTTCAATCACCTTGGGGTATACTACTAATCCTTGCGCAATATTGATATAAAGATTCAGAATTGCATCCGTGGCCAGAAAAGCCTCCGGAATACTGAGCCTCTTATTGGCCGAATCATCAAGCGTCCGCTCGAACCATTGCGTTGCCGCTGTAATCGCCGGATTTAAGGTGTCTATGATGACATAACGGGCTAACGCCGCAATCCGCTCACTCCGCATGGGGTTGCGTTTATACGCCATCGCCGAAGAACCGATTTGTTTCTCCTCAAAAGGTTCTTCGATTTCTTTGAGATGCTGCAAAAGCCGCAAATCATTAGAAAATTTGGCTCCGGACTGGGCAATCCCCGCTAATACGTTCAAAATGCGGCTGTCCACCTTCCGGGAATAGGTCTGCCCGGTAACGGCATAAACCCCTTCATACCCCATCTTTCGCGCGATTTTTTGATCCAGTAATTTTACTTTTTTCTGATCTCCATCAAACAATTCTAAAAAAGATGCTTGGGTCCCTGTGGTACCTTTGGACCCTAACAGCTTGCCCCTACTAAGGCAATATTCCAAGTCTTCCAGATCCATCACTAAATCTTGCAGCCAAAGTGTGGCTCTTTTGCCGACTGTCGTAGGTTGAGCCGGCTGAAAATGGGTGAACGCCAAAGTCGGGAGCGCACGATGGCGCAAAGCAAATCCGGCTAAAATGCTGAGCAGACTCACCAGCTTTGTGCGCAACAACTTCAATCCTTCATACATAATGATTAGATCGGTATTATCGCCAACATAACAAGAGGTTGCTCCCAGATGAATGATCGGTGCCGCCAGCGGACACTGCTGCCCGTACGCGTAAACATGCGCCATCACATCATGCCGGACCGCCCGTTCACGTTGTTCAGCCACTTCATAATTGATCATATCCTTAAACTTACGCATTTCCTGCAACTGTTCATCAGTAATGGGCAAGCCCAATTCCTGTTCCGCTTCGGCTAACGCAATCCATAAACGACGCCAGATACCAAACTTGGTCTGCGGGGAATATAGTTCCTGCATCTCCGGGCTGGCATAGCGCGACGTTAAGGGCGTTTCATATTTATCATAATCACGGTCGTCGTAATGGTTATGCATCAAAACCACCTCCACTTCTACCTTTCTATTTTAACCCAAGTCTTTGCATCACTTCTTGATATGCTTCCTCGACCCCGCCTAAATCCCGTCTGAAACGGTCTTTATCCATCTTTTCATGGGTTACTAAATCCCAAAGGCGGCAAGTGTCGGGCGAAATTTCGTCGGCCAGCACGATTTCTCCTTTAAACCGGCCAAACTCCAGCTTAAAATCGATCAACTCCAGGTTAATACCCCGGAAATATTCTTTTAAAAGCGCATTTACCCGAAAAGACATGGCGGAAATTATCTGCAGTTCCTGCGGAGTAGCAACCTGTAAAGCCCGAATTTGATACTCGTTAATCATGGGGTCGGCCAGCGCATCGTTTTTCAAACAATATTCGAGGGTCGGACAAGCCAAGTCGGAGCCTTCGGCTACGCCATAACGTTTGGCAAAACTACCCGCCGCCACATTGCGGACAATCGCTTCTAACGGCACGATCTCCACCCGCTTAACCACTGTTTCCCGCTCCAACAACTCGGCTACAAAGTGGGTCTTGACCCCATTTCCCTCCAACATCGCAAAAAGGAGATTAGACATCCGGTTATTCACTATGCCCTTGCCGGTAATACTGCCTTTTTTCAAGCCGTTAAACGCCGTAGCGTCATCCTTATAAGCAATGATACACAGATCCGGATTCTCGGTACTAAACACTTTTTTCGCTTTCCCTTCATATAATAACGCTCTCTTTTCCGTCATAATTTTCGTGCTCCTTTCAGGCAGCTACATTATCTATTTTCAAACACCGCGTATCTTCCTCAATAGCCAGCATCTCGCCAGGCTGAATATCCAATTGCCACCCCAAATACTCCACAAGCTTCTTTGCGTTTGTTCATATCTACTGTTTCTTCGTCCCAAAAACAAATAAATAGTAAATCGATAATACTGTCAATAAATTTTGCAGGAATTTGTATGTATACTTGCTACCCCTACGCAAATTAATAATATCTTCTTGTAAATTTTTCTGGTATGATACGAATTAAGAAAAAAAGAAAGAAATGCCGTGATTAAGTAATGCTCCAAACACATCAAAAAAATTTATCCGTCAGCAGCTACCCAAATAACAGCCACCCAAATAACAGCTATCGAAAAGGCTTTAAAGATGGCATCCCTATCGGCCTGGGTTACTTATCCGTCTCCTTCGCCTTTGGCATGATGGCGGTTAATATGGGCCTACCGGTCTGGACCGCTGTCCTCATCTCTATGACTAACCTTACTTCCGCGGGGCAGTTTGCGGGCATTGGCATAATTTCTATTGGGGCTCCCTTTCTGGAGATGGCTTTAACCCAACTGGTAATTAACCTGCGTTATGCTTTAATGTCTTTATCCATCTCCCAAAAAGCAGACAAAACCTTTAGCTTGCTGCACCGCTTCCTCATCTCCTTTGGCGTAACTGATGAGGTTTTTGCCGTCGCCACCGGTCAGCCGGGAGAAATCGGCCGACGTTATATGTATGGGCTAATCACTGCTCCGTATTTCGGTTGGGCGCTCGGGACTTTGATTGGGGCCGCGGCCAGTACCATTTTGCCGAGCACGATGCGTTCAGCTTTAAGCATTGCCATCTATGGGATGTTTATCGCCATAATTATCCCGCCGGCCAAACGACAACGTCCGGTCCTTCTTGTTCTGCTTCTTTCCGTGATAATCAGCTTTATCTTACATTATGCACCGGTCGTAAAGCAGCTATCCGGCGGTTTTATCATCATCCTCTGCACGCTTCTCGCTTCAGCTCTTGGCGCCATGTTTTTCCCTGTTAAGGAGGTGGAGTAAGCGCTAATGGAAACAACCCGAATCTTACTCTACATTCTTGTCATGGCTCTTGTTACTTACCTCATCCGCATGCTTCCCCTGGTGATCTTTCGTCAGAAGATCGAAAACCACTTTATCCGCTCTTTTCTTTTTTATGTACCCTATGCGGTACTCGGCGCCATGACCTTTCCGGCCATTTTTTCGTCAACTGCCACCCTTTGGTCGGCAATCGCCGGAACAATCGTTGCCGTGTTGCTTGCTCTGCGCGAAAAGGGCTTGCTTACGGTCGCCCTGGCGGCTTGCTTTGCCGTTTATGTAACTGAATGGCTTTTGCGCCTGTTATCTATCTGAATCAATCCGCAATACTATTTTATATCGGGAGTTTTTTAGGGTTATATCCGCAATACTATTCTAAAAGGACTGTTTTACTCCGGACAGTGTGGCAGCTATGTTGGAAAACATGCTCACAAAAGAAAGTTATGCGGATATTTGTTAGCATGGTATCAGCATTTTACTTTTAAGTCCCTTCCCGGAACAGGTTTAAATATACTTCATAAGAGAACACTCTGTTTCTCCGCTCCCCGGATGATTGAATAAGTATGCCTGCATCGCATAATCTCTTAATAGCAGCGGACACGGTATTAAAGGACATATCCAAAGCCTTTGCAGTTTTAGTAATCTCAATAATAGGATTAGCCTCGAGATAGTCAAGC
>CAZVLC010000158.1:0-3846 GCA_964627885.1 uncultured Peptococcaceae bacterium | reverse complement strand
GTGTATATTTGGAGGAGTGTGAAAATTATGGGTAAGAAAATGAAGACAATGGATGGAAACACTGCTGCCGCTCACGTTTCTTATGCTTTTACTGAAGTAGCAGCAATCTATCCGATTACTCCTTCGTCGCCAATGGCCGAGCTTGTCGACGAATGGAGTGCCCACGGAATGAAAAACATCTTTGGCCAACAAGTAAACGTTGTGGAAATGCAATCAGAAGCCGGAGCTGCCGGTGCTGTTCACGGCTCCCTTTCAGCAGGAGCCCTCACCACCACCTATACTGCGTCACAAGGTCTCCTACTGATGATTCCGAACATGTACAAAATTGCCGGTGAACTGCTGCCCGGTGTTTTCCATGTTACCGCCCGCGCATTAGCTCCGCAAGCCCTCTCTATCTTCGGTGACCAATCAGATGTCATGTCCTGTCGGCAATCGGGTTTCGCCTTTCTAGCCTCAGGTAGTGTGCAGGAAGTTATGGATTTAGGGGGTATTGCTCATTTAGCCGCCATTAAATCGAGAGTTCCTTTTCTCCATTTCTTTGATGGTTTCAGAACTTCACATGAAGTACAAAAAATTGAAGTAATGGAACACGAAGACTTAGCAAAACTCGTTGACTGGGATGCTATTGAAGCTTTCCGTAAGAATGCGCTCAATCCGGAACACCCCCATGTTAAAGGGACTAACCAGAATCCGGACATCTTCTTCCAGGCTCGTGAAGCATCCAATTCCTTCTATGAAAAAGTGCCTGACATCGTGGAAGCATATATGAAGGAAATCTCCAAAATTTCCGGTAGAGAATATCATCCTTTCAATTATTATGGTGCACCTGATGCTGAACGGGTGATTATTGCGATCGGGTCCATTTGTGAGACGATTGAAGAGACGATTGATTATCTCCTGGCAAAAGGCGAAAAAGTTGGGGTAATCAAAGTTCATCTTTATAGACCTTTCTCGCCGAAATACTTCTTTAACGTTTTACCAAAAACCGTGAAGAAAATTGCTGTTCTTGACCGCACCAAAGAACCGGGCGCTATGGGCGAACCCCTTTATCTGGATGTTCGTAACCTCTTCTTTGAGGAGAAAAATGCGCCGGTCATTGTGGGCGGCCGGTATGGCCTCGGCTCGAAAGATACGACCCCAGCACAGGTATTGGCCGTATATGAGAACCTAAAGGCAGCTGCTCCCAAAAATAATTTCACCATTGGTATTGAAGATGATGTAACTCATACTTCTCTGCCCGTGAAAGGGATTGTCTCTACTGCCCCAGCTGGAACGACCCGCTGCAAATTCTGGGGATTTGGTTCCGATGGTACAGTCGGTGCCAACAAAGATGCGATCAAAATAATCGGCGACAACACCGACTTATATGCACAGGCTTATTTTGCCTATGATTCCAAAAAATCAGGCGGCGTCACCATGTCGCACTTGCGTTTTGGTAAAAAACCGATTAAATCTACCTATCTCATTGACGAAGCTGATTTTATCGCCTGCCATAAACAATCCTATGTATATCAGTATCAACTCTTAGAAGGATTAAAAAAAGGCGGAACCTTCCTGCTTAACTGTACTTGGAATAAGGATGAACTTGCAGAAAAGCTTCCGGCTGATCTGAAAAAAAGTCTAGCCGAGAATGAGATTAACTTTTATATTATTGATGCGGTCGACATTGCCAAGAAAATCGGCTTAGGCTCACGGATTAACATGGTCATGCAAGCTGCTTTCTTTAAACTCGCCAACGTCATTCCTTTGGAGCAGGCCGTTGACCTGTTGAAAAAAGCGATTGCCAAGACCTATGGTAAAAAGGGTGAAAAGATCGTAGCCATGAACCAGCAGGCTGTTGACGAAGGCCTGAAAGCTTTAATAAAGGTCGAAGTGCCCAAAGCATGGGCTAAATGTGTGAATGAAGCTGCCGCCACGAACGATTTGCCTGATTTCGTCAAAAATGTGGTAATGCCGATTAATGCACAGCAAGGCGACAAATTACCTGTCAGTACCTTCGTAGGCAGAGAAGACGGTTCCTTCCCTCTCGGTACTACTGTTTACGAAAAACGTGGTATTGCCGTGGATGTACCGAACTGGATTCCCGAAAACTGCATTCAGTGTAACCAATGCTCCTATGTTTGCCCCCATGCAGCCATTAGACCTGTCTTAACTACCGATGCGGAAAACGACAAAGCGCCTACAGGATTTGTGACAAAAAAGGCAATCGGTAAACAACTAGAAGGACTCTCTTTCCGTATTCAAGTTAGTCCTCTCGATTGTACGGGATGTGGCAACTGTGCGGAAATTTGTCCGGCTAAACAAAAAGCCCTCCAAATGAAACCGCTTGATGAAATGGTGGAAAAAGAAAGCGCTAACTGGGATTATGCCGTAAGCGTGCCCACCAAAGAAGATCGCTGGAATCCGCATACAGTCAAAGGCAGTCAGTTTGTGCAGCCTTTACTGGAATTCTCCGGTGCTTGTGCCGGTTGCGGCGAAACCCCGTACGCGAAGCTCCTGACTCAACTCTTTGGTGACAGATTAGTCATCTCTAATGCAACCGGGTGTTCTTCAATCTGGGGTGCTCCCGCACCAAGTATTCCTTATTGCACTAATGCGGAAGGTAAAGGACCGGCTTGGGCTAACTCCCTCTTTGAAGATAATGCCGAACATGGTTTTGGTTTGGCGATGGGTGCAAAACAAATGCGCAATAAAATTGCCGAACTCATGAGAGAAGCTTTAACCCAGGAACTGCCGGCTGATTTAAAAGAAGCCTTTGAACAATGGCTGGCCGGCATGAACAGCGGTGCTGCTTCCAAAGCAGCTGCAGCGATTGTGCGTCCGCTCCTGAAGAAATATGCTGATTTAGCAGTCGTGAAAGAAATTTCCGCTAAAAATGACTACTTGGTCAAACCCTCGAACTGGGTACTCGGTGGCGACGGCTGGGCATACGATATTGGGTACGGCGGTCTGGATCACGTCCTTGCTTCCGGTGAAGATGTCAACATCCTGGTCTTTGATACCGAAGTATACTCCAACACAGGCGGTCAATCCTCCAAATCAACTCCTACCGGTGCCGTTGCTAAATTTGCCGCTGCCGGTAAGAGAATTAAGAAAAAGGACTTAGGCATGATTGCTGCTTCTTACGGTTATGTTTATGTAGCCCAAGTATGTATGGGTGCCGATCAAAATCAATTAATGAAAGCCTTTACCGAAGCTGAAGCTTATCATGGTCCTTCGCTGATTATTGCTTATGCTCCTTGCATCAACCACGGGATTAAGGTTGGAATGCGTTATTCGCAGCAAGAAGGAAAGAAAGCAGTGGAAACAGGATACTGGCAGCTCTATCGCTTTAATCCTCTCTTGAAGGAACAAGGACAAAATCCCTTCATTCTGGATTCAAAAGATCCTTCCGGCAACTTTAAGGACTTTATTCTTGGCGAAGTTCGTTATGCTTCTTTAGCCAAACTGTTCCCTGAGGACGCCGAAAAGCTTTTTGAACAAGCGGAAAAGGATGCCAAGGAACGTCTGGAAGGCTACAAACGTCTCGCTCAATACTAGTAAATCTAATTAGTAATCCCATCTATTCAAGTAAGCTAGAAGATAAAAGAAAAGAAAACCCGGAGCTGATTATTATAGTTAATCTGCTCCGGGTTTTTCTTTTGTGCTTGTTCTTAATATTACTGCTAGCTTTTCTGCGCTTTTTCATCGCTAGCATTATCTTGTTTCTTTTCAGCATGGCGACCCAGCAACCGGCCATGAAAAGAGAAGATTGGGGCTGGGCAGCTTTATGCGGCCTATCCGGTTTTTCGCTTTATAATCTTTTTCAAAACCAGGGGCTGAAATATGCCGGGGCCACCGATGCAG
>CAZVLC010000157.1:0-3856 GCA_964627885.1 uncultured Peptococcaceae bacterium | reverse complement strand
TCGGGCAAAAGATAAAGGTTAAAGTGGAAGAACCCCATACCGGGCATCATCAAGACGGGATTGCCCGGGTGGACGGTTTTGTCATCGATATTGAAGAGGGCGGGGCTTTATTAGGCCAGGAGGTTTGGGTGGAGATATCCAGGATATTTAGAGTTACTATTCAGAGGTAGGCAAGATGAAAGTAATAGGAAGCCATGAAAAATGAAGGAGCCGATATTCGGTTCCTTCATTTTTCATGGCATAAGCATTGCCAGCATTACCAGCTGAGCAAATAAAAACTTGATAAAAAATTTTAAAAAAGCAGGACTCTAACCGCCCGATATCGAATATAACATCATGAAAATCACCGCGGAAGGAAATTCGTATGAAGCATCGGACAAGACCTGAAATAACAGAAGAGCGAGTGGCACAGATAAGGAATATCATCGCCGAAAATCCCGATTGGAACCGGACAAGAATATCACAGTACATATGCCGGTTATGGGGCTGGCAAAACCCCAATGGATATCTTAAGGACATATCATGCAGAGATATGTTACGGGAACTTGACAAAGCGGGCAGGATAAGCCTTCCTATAGCTGAGAAACCGTCAAGGTCATACGGTACCAAAGATCTAGTAAGGAATTTTGAGCATGACACCTCACCAATTAATACAAAGCTTTGTGAGCTTCGTCCTTTAAATATAGGTATAGTGAATTCAAGAAAAGAACTTGCCTTGTTCAAATCATACATAGACCAATATCACTATCTCGGATTTGACCGAACAATTGGCGAGAACATGAAGTATCTGGTAAAGAGCCGGGATGGTAGACCATTATCATGCCTGATGTTCGGCTCTGCGGCATGGTCGTGCCGAGAGCGAGATCGTTTCATTGGATGGAATAAAGAAGCGAGGATCCGGGGGCTCAGCCAGATGACAAATAACCATCGGTTTCTGATATTTGAATGGGTAAAGGTCCCACACCTGGCAAGCCACATATTGTCGTTAGTTGCACATAGGATTGCGTGGGACTGGCAATCCAAATACGGACACCCGGTCTTTTGTCTTGAAACCTTTGTGGAGACAAGGCGTTTTCGTGGTGTATGCTATAGGGCTGCAAACTGGATCAACGTAGGGACCACAACAGGGCGTGGACGTGATGGCGGGCATAAGCATGCCATATTACCCATAAAGGACATTTATCTTTATCCACTGATAAAAGATTTCAGGTCCGCACTATTGGGTGCTGATTTTCCCAATTTGTCGAGGGAGGTGCCCTATGAAAATTGATCCGCCGATCAAAGCAAGCTGGTTTTATACGTTTGAAAGCGAAAAGATAAAATTCAACTGGTTCTGTTATGAATATGCCTGTACCCTTTATGACCTTATCTGGAAAAGTGAAAAACTGAAAAAATGGCGGTCTAAACGCAGTGATCTTCAGATTGCGGAATTCTGTGCATATTTTGCGAAACGGATGAAGCAAAGCGTCCTCGACAAACTGGCTGGGATTACGGACGCCACCACCGCTGACGAAGAATATATCGCAGACTACTGCCATGAGAATACCCATAAAGAGAACATAACCATTATGAACGTTGCCGGGGAAGCGTGGGACGAATTACTATCGTCCTGCGAGACATGCCTTAATCGGTGCATCAGTGAACGGTATGCACTAAGCAAATTTTTTGACCGCATGGAGTGCGGCGGCTATTTCCCTTGGGATGGTGATGATAAATGACAAGACAGCAGCTGGAAAAACAGGTAAAAGATCTTCAGGCACGGCTTTTCAACTTATCTGTAAAGGGGGAAATGACGGAAGAATCCTTAAAAGAGGAGATACGTACTCTTCAGCAGGAGCTAACTAAGCAGGCCCCGACGATAGAGATGCTGCAAAAATATATAGCA
Source organism: uncultured Peptococcaceae bacterium (assembly GCA_964627885.1). Classification (GTDB taxonomy): domain Bacteria; phylum Bacillota; class Peptococcia; order DRI-13; family DTU073; genus UBA3937. The sequence goes on along the minus strand of CAZVLC010000157.1, from coordinate 1,971 downwards.
GATTGCGAGAGAAAGATAGACGATCTTCAAGCTGAGAACGATGTCCTGAAAAAAGAGGGTGCCGTGCTTAAAGCAACGGTGGAAAAGTTGAAAATGCATATTAAAAAACTTCTGAGTAGAATAAAAAAGGACAGCTCGTCGTCAAGCAAGCCGCCAGCGACAGATGTGTTCCACAAACCAAAGCCGCAAAACCTCCGTGAAAAGAGCGGCAAGAAACCGGGAGGACAGTTTGGGCACCCTGGGCATGGGCTGGCATTGTTTTTAAACCCGGATACAGTCATTGAGAAAAAGATTGAAGTCTGTGACAAATGTGGACACGATATCTTAAACAGCCAAGATTTTGAGGTTAAGCAAAAAATAGATATCGAAATCCGGACGGTTGTGACGGAGGAACGTGTATACGAAGGTACCTGTGTCCACTGCGGCAAAAAAGTACAAGGGCAATTCGACGATGGTTTCGTTAACCCTACCCAGTACGGGGATAATATCAAGGCGGCGGTTACGCTCTTAAGCGAGCACGGCTGCGTGTCCGTCAACAAGACCGCTGAGATCATCAACAGCTTAAGTGGCGGGAGACTAAATCTGTCATGGGGCACCATCGTGAACATGCAGCGCGAACTATCGGACAAACTGGAGGATACGATCAACATTATACGCGAAGGTTTGATTGCGGGCAGCGTGCTTCATGCCGATGAGACTGGTTGTCGCATAAACGGTGGCCTGGGTTGGATACAGGTTTTCTGTAATGATCGTTTCGCTATGTTCGGTCTCAATTCAAAACGCGGGGATGTGGACGAGCAGTTCGGGATTCTGACATTCTTCCTTGGTATCCTCGTCCACGATCATTTCAGATCCTACTATCAATTCAAAAACCTTTCCCATGCCGAATGTAATGAGCACATACTTAGGTATTTGAAGGGATTAATCGAAATTTTCAAACATGACTGGCTCAAAGATATGTCTCAATTGCTGAAATCCGCCTGCCACAGGAAAAATGAACTCGTTTTCGCCGGTGCCAAAGAGATGCCCAGTGAAGACATCGCACGGTTCAAAGCCGAATATGACCGTATCCTTGAAGAAGGACAGAAAGAGTATACGGCTGCTACTGAAGGAGATAAGAAAAAGGAGTCCTATCACATTGATGAACGCAGACTCCTGGATCGCCTGCGCGAATACAAGGAGGAACACCTGCGTTTCCTGACGGACTTCAAAGCCCCCTTTACTAACAATATGGCCGAGCGGGACGTAAGAAAGTTCAAAAACAAGGTCAAGGTCTCAGGATGCTTTAGAAGTGCAGAGGGAGCAAAAATTTATGCACGGATAGCTAGTGTAATTACAACCCTGAAAAAACAGAACATCAATGTATTTAACGGCTTGCGTGCCGTATACTCCGGCCAGATTCCCATCTCAACTGCATAACATAAGCATAATCGCCTAATAAAATAAAAAATATTAATAAACATTACGATCTTCGCTTATACCGGGGTGGAGCCACGGCATGAGCATTAGCGTTGTGCTGTTTTTTTGTGCTGCTTATTGCCTATTATTCCTGTTTTTGCGACAACGCCATTATCGAACCTCTGAATAGTAACTTTCCATAGGGAAGGTTCCTCATTTAAGTCTCGTTTACATTGACAATGTATCACAATAAAAAGTATAATAAGAATCATAAAGGCCGTTTAAAGGAGTGAGCATTAGATGAAGGATCTTATCTGCGATGAATTCCAAAATACCGTTTCAAAATATTTAGTACGACATCATAGTATTCTTGACATTCTCTCGAAAATTCAAGAATCAACCGCCCGAGTAAACAGAGCTTCTATCAAAACCGTTACCAACTGCGGTTGTTTACAGATTCATGCAGCTAAAAAAGAAATTCCTCCTGATGCAACTTTTGATGATTTTGCTATTATGAAAATTCTGGACAATAACCTGGAAGGCAAAATTTGCCCGGAATGCAAGGAAACATTG
>CAZVLC010000156.1:0-3913 GCA_964627885.1 uncultured Peptococcaceae bacterium | reverse complement strand
CATCAGAGCCGAGCCCGCCCATAGCTACTCCCACATCAGCCCTTGCCAGAACCGGGGCATCATTAAGGCCGTCCCCGACAAAAACCGTTTTCCCGTTCTCTTTGTTTTGCTTGAGCTTTTCCAAATACTCCACTTTATCCTGAGGCAAAAGCTCTGCATAATAATCATCAAGCGGCAACTGAGTGGCCACCTGATCTGCTACCGCCGTACTGTCCCCGGTCAGCATGACCAGATGACGCACACCCAGCTTTCTTAAACCGTGTAACGCGTTTACACTATCCTCCTTTAATTGGTCTGCGAGCACGATGCTTCCCACAAAGTGCTGATCTACCGCTACATGCAGATTTACCTCCAACGATGCTTCATGGTTCCTTTCCTTATCGGGCAGAAAACCAAGTACTGCTTCTTCCTGCATAAGCTTGGCGTTACCCATCAGGATAACGCGGCCTTCGAAACAAGCCTTCACTCCTAAACCAGCCACTTCCTCATAAGATTGTGCTTTTCCGACTTCCTGGGTTTCCAGCGTTTTTCCGACTTTGTTGCCGCTCCCGTTCACCGCCGCCCTAATGGACCTGGCGATGGGGTGAGTCGAATACCTCTCGGCCATCGCTGCCCAAGATAATACCTCCTGAGCAGAATAGCCACTTGCGGGATGAATATCCGTAACTTCCAACACACCTTTCGTCATTGTTCCGGTTTTATCAAAAACAACCGTATCTACCTTGTTTAAAGCTTCTAAATAATTACCCCCCTTCACCAAAATCCCTTTGCGTGAAGCCGCCCCAATCCCGCCAAAAAAGCTCAGCGGAATAGAAATAACCAGGGCACAGGGACAAGAAATAACCAGAAAAATCAAGCCCCGGTATAACCAGGTGGAAAAAGCGGCATCAGACAGAAAAATGGGCGGAAGAATGGCTACCCCTGCAGCAATACCTACCACCGCGGGTGTGTAGTAACGAGCAAATTTTGTAATAAAGTCTTCGGTAGGAGCCTTCTTGCTGCCGGCATTCCGAACTAAATCCAGAATCTTCGCTACCGTCGACTCGCCATAAGTTTTTAGCACCCTCACCGTCAGCAACCCGGAATTATTAATAAAGCCGCTCAGGATTTCGTCACCTACGCCTAACTTTCTGGGCATCGCTTCCCCCGTCAAAGCGGCGGTATCAACTAAAGAATCGCCCGCAATGATTGTTCCGTCCAAAGGCACCCTTTCGCCCGGTTTAATCACGATCTCTTCGCCCACCGCCACTTCCTCAGGGTTTACCCGCACTATTTCCCCATTCCTTTGGATATTGGCATAATCAGGTCTAATAGCTAACAAAGCTTCAATTGAACCACGCGACTTATCGATGGCTAAATCCTGAAAATATTCACCTATCTGATAAAAGAGCATGACCGCTACCGCCTCAGGATATTCCTGTACAGCAAACGCGCCTATCGTTGCAATGGTCATAAGCATGTTTTCGTCAAAAACGTGTCCACGGAAAAGATTCCTGCCCGCCTTAAAGACAACCTCCCCACCAATTAACCCGTAACTAAGCAGGAAAAGCCCCCATTCAATGGGTGAAGAAAATTGGAAGATTAAAACTAGCAAATAGAGAAATATTCCGGCCCCGGCACACCACATCTTTAAATATTTTGCCTTGTTCGGTTCCTCTCCCATCACGTCCTCCTCCTTCTGTCATTGCGAATATTTTATGCAGAAAAATGACAACTGTTACCGGTGCCTGATATGCTCCAGCCCTTGGGTAAACAACGCCACAATATGCTCGTCATCCAGCGAATAATAGACCATTTTCCCTTCCCGCCGATATTTAACCAGCCGTAAATTTCGTAAAACCCGTAACTGGTGAGAAACAAGGGACTGGGACATCGCCACCACCTCAGCTAAATCACAAACACACATTTCCTCTTGCGCTAAGGCATGCAAAAGCTTAATTCTCGTCCCATCGCCCAAGGCCTTAAAAATCTCCGCCAGCTCCAAAATCTCTTCGGTGTTTAGACTGTTTCCCTTGATTCTAGCCACTTTATCCGGATGAATGCACACTACCTCACATCTAGCTAGAAGATCATCAGGCATTTGCTTCATTTGTTCCATCTTGAAACCTCACTTACTTGTTAATTTTGCACGAAAAACTTCTGCTTTCATCTTGCATATATGAACACATATTCATATGTTGCTTTAATTTTAACATACCGCCTCGTTTTTGTATAGAAAAAACCCACCTAAAGGAACACAGATGTTCACTTTTAGACAGGGGCATTTCCGATTTTCTATTTAACAATTTCCCAATATCCTAACCTATCCGACCCAATGCGTCGAATGACACCTGTATCACGTAGTTCTCTGATTTCTCGCGATACCGTACGTGTCGATAAACCGGTTTTGATAGCGATATTCTTTTGCGTGATTTTCGGGTCTTCAGAAATTGCATTCAAAATCAAATTTACATTATTTTCATAGCCATTATCTACGCCAACTTCATCGCCATGTGGCGTAGATAGTTTGGCGTAATTCAAATTTTTTAAAGTTACGACAAACGACTGTTCTGTGGAACGGAACAAAGGCACGACATCTTTAGGGTACTGGTCAATGATTTTACGCAGACCGCTTCCGCGACGCTCCATTAGTTTTAGACGGCTGAAAAGGTCGCAGATGATAGGATTTCTGCGGATTGACGGAATATCGTCAATGTTCAAGTCTTGAATTCGTTTGCCGTCAGGCATCCCGCCGGGCGAAACTATCTCAAGGCGGTCATCGTACATATCAACGTGGATTTCGCTACCCTGAATCATGTAGTCACGGTGGACGAGTGCGTTAACCAGAGCCTCGTGAACAGCCTCAGATGGATAGTCGGGCATTTCAATTCTGCCGGTACCGGTCTTTTTCCATTTGACGGACGAGTTGTGACGCACAAATTTCAGCGCATCCGTGAGTAGGGAAATAACATTACTCTGAAATTCATCATTGTCGAGAGCATCAACATAAAGCCCGCCCTTTTTCAGTCCGTTCCAACGGGTACAGAATACCCGCGACTGGTAAATCGGACATAGGTCGGCAAAAAGTGTACCAACATAAGTCAGCGTGTCATCGCCCATCAGCATTCCGAAAGAGCGGTAGTCCCTCGGCTTATCAATGGCAAATCCCGTCTTTTGCTTGTACGTAGCTTCAAACAACGTATAACTGTAATCTGAAAACCGATACTTCGTTTCAAGGGCGTCGAAGGTCTGGTGAAGTCCTTTCAGGAGCAGTTCGTTGAGGACGGCTGCAGGCGCTTGCGCGGACTCGTTCCCGATTCGATAATAGGCAATCTTTGTGCCATCGCCAGTGTAGTAATATGGCGTGTTTGCTCCGCCGGAAATCTGTACACGGAGAATTTCCTTGCCGTCGGCACTAAGCGGTTCAAGCACTACATTTTTGATGGCAGGCTCGATTCTTGCCTTTATAAGTTCGCTGACTTGCTCTGCGACTTTCTGGGCGTTATCCAATCCGATGGCAATGCCGTCGTCGGACACTCCGAAGTATATACTGCCACCCACGCCATTGGAGAATGCACTGACGGTCTTCAGCCAACTGCGCGGCTTGTTCACCTCAACAGCAGACTTAAATTCGTATTCGGTTGCTTCTGCTATGAGAAGCTGATTTAGTGTTGTCATAATTGATATCCTCCTACCACTTGAATCTATCAACCGGTAGATTCGTTATCACTATCTCTTTGCCTTGTACACTACCGCCGACGTTGTGGGTAATCTCGTATTCCTCCATATGGAAACGGCGGTACAAATCCCTCACCAAAAAACAGTCGTCATAGGTGATTATCCACGGGAACTCTGCATCCAAGTGCTTAACAATCACTCGTTGAAGATTAAGATGGTCTCCTTCGGTAAAGAAATTCGTGTAAAGTCGGCTGCC
>CAZVLC010000155.1:0-3915 GCA_964627885.1 uncultured Peptococcaceae bacterium | reverse complement strand
TGCCTGTGCATATGTAAATATTTTCTATTCCCCCCAAATAAAAGAAGGAATTCTTGATTATATGTAAAATATTTCCATATAGAATTCTTATGTTATGGGGGGGTTGGTTAATAAAATGATTTTTACTTGGCTATTTCTTAAACAGCTGGCATCGTTTCTGACTTTATCAGTCTTTCTGACTTTACCTGGTCATAGTAACATGGAAATTGGGACAAACGCAACGAATAATGTTCTTCCACAGCAACAGGAAATTACTTTAGGAGGGATTTATTTGGGCTATCAGAACGAACTGCTCCAATTGACCGTTGAGGAAAAGCTGCTCTCTTTTCCCGTTTCTCCTCAAGCGACTATTGCCTTAGTAGGAAAACATACCGGCAGAATTCTGCCGATTGAAGAATTTCCCACTTTCATTCCTGTTGAAGTAGTCATCGACACTACCGGTACAGTAAAAGCAATGCGCAGTAAACCGGAAAAAAATCCGGAAATTCCCGGCATTTCGCTGAATGAAAGCGGATATGCGGCAACTCTTAGCCCATCTGAACAATATTATACACTCTATTATTTCTTAGATGGACTTTTTCTACATAAACTATCCAATCCAGCCCAAAATCCGCCGTTATTTCTTTCGGCCGAACCAATTTGCGCTTGGAACAAAGCCGGAACAAAGCTGGCCTTTACCTCACCGGAGCACATCGAGATAATGCAAATCGAAGACAGCCAAACCAAGCTAAGCAGAAAACAAAGCATTCCTCTTTACCCGTCCGTTAGCCCCGCCCCAGAGAACGACTTTCGGGAAACAGTACGTGTAATAACCTCTCTCGAATGGAGCCTGAATGATCAACATCTTCTTGCCAGTTATCTGGAGGATTACCCGAACCAAGGTACTGCATGCTTCCAAATTGTGGTCTTCGAGCAAAGTGGCAACGAAGCAGCTAAAAAAACCGTTGAAAATCTTGGAGCCTGCTGTTGGCTTTCCGAAGATACAATACTACTAATGTTTAACGCCGAAGCAACAAACCCTGGAAAAGGCCTCCTCTGGAATTGGGAAACCGGCGAAACAAGTGTACTCGCTATCCAGTATAATGGTCTCTGCAGCAATTTATGCTATTATTCCGCCAGCAAAACGGTAGCCTATACGATTACAAACGATTTTGTGGAACAACTATATGTACAAACTTTAACAGAATTGTCTTTGCCAAATGAACCAACAGCTCCTATCCAAAAAACTCCTTCCCCCATTCGCCATCTGCAATGGTCGCAAGATGGCTATTTATTCTATTGGGATGAGCTCAATAATACAATTATCAAAGGATACCGCAACGGACAAATACTTGCGAAGTTTAGCGGATATCTTCCGGAAAAAAGCGTTGCCGCGCATTTTTTGTATTTCCCGGAAGAGCCGGTAACGGAGCCTTTGCCACTCTATCTTTCCCCTTAAAATAAAACCAGGCCGGTAACCGAAGTTAACTAACGGCCATAAGAATTTCCTCTGACCTTGCTAACTCATTTTTCAAGGTTACCGACCTAATGATATTGTTCCCCGTGCTTTTTCCCTTATGAGAAGAAAAACTGTGAATTTATTACCTGTTATCCCAGTAAGCATCCTATCTGATTACCTTTTTCCAACCGAGAGCCCGCAATACAATTAAAGCGATTAAGCCTCCACCTAGTGCCGTAAACAGTTGCGGAGTTGTGAGGGTGGCAAGAAGCTTTTGCGGGAAGGTAATATGTAATAACATTGGAAAAAGATAGAAAACGCTGAGGGCCATCACCGCATATTTCCCGACCGCTGCAAATATTACACCTAAAATCGGCTTTTGCCTCAACAAACCAAAAATCAAGGCGAGTGAGCTATTACCAAGCATAATAACAGGCACAGCCGGTGCTAACGGCATAATCCCCATACTAAATGCCAAAAGCGGTGTGAAAAGGCCCACTATTACCCCGCTGATGGGACTAACCAAGGCACTGGCCAGAAACAACAACGTATTCACTAAGGGGCCGGTAAAATACTGCGGCAATCTAATGCTCTGAACCACAATGGCTAAAGCTAAAATAAGGGCACTACGAGTTAAAATTTTAGTAGTAAAATGCATTGAAAATTCATCCTCCTTCCGAGATACTATGCTAAAAATATTTAAAAAGATTATACGCCTTATTATTAGCATATAATCTTTTCTTAGGCAAGCGGCATAGAAAATTTTCTCTATCTCCGAAAGAGTTTAGCTAGGCCCAAAATAACAATGATTGCACCGGGAACAATCGTTAAAACCTTTTTAAAATCGCATAAATAAAGGACCCCGCCGATTAACAAACCAAGATTAATCATCAAAAATTCGACCACTGCAACCAGAATTGGGGTCCAGAAAAGACTATAACCGGCTAAAGCTGCACCAAAACCGGCCCCAAGCGCATCCATTGCCAAGGCGATCCCTAAAAAAACCGCCTCATGGGCATCAATTTCCCCCGAACTATTCAAGTCGGCTCTCTCCGGTTCTTTTAAAATATTCAGCACCAGCTCCAGACGTTGGGTCTCCAAACAACCAAGATGCGAGCCAACTAAATTAAGAAAATAATTTTGAAGTATAATCCACATTCCCACCACGATTAGAATACAGGCACCTAGCACGGAAGCGACTCGTTCCGCTAAAAAAGTTGCCAGCATTTCCCCGCAAAGCATGGAAAACAGAATTGCCAAACCGGAAGAAATACAAATAATTAATAATGGGAAGCATGCGATTTTTATTTTTCTTAATCCATATGATAAACCCATCCCTAATCCGTCCATGCTCAGAGCCAGTGCAAAGAAAATATTTGCAAGCAAACACTCTCCCCTCCTCTTTCTTCTTTTTACTACCCCATCACTATATGCAATGAGGAATAATTATGTTTCCGGTCTATTCAGATCGTGCAAATTAAGCTATAATAATTAGGATAGTGCGGAAAATAACGTTTCAGGAGTGAATAAAATGCTAAATGCAACAGAAAAAGCCTCCATCCTAGTTGAAGCGCTTCCCTACATACAAGAATTTTTCGGAAAAACAGTTGTGATAAAACTTGGCGGACATGCGATGCTAAATGCTGAATTAGAAAAATTAGTTTTTCAGGATATTATCCTCATGAAGCTTGTCGGCATGAATCCGGTCATCGTCCACGGTGGGGGTCCGGATATTAATCATGCCTTAGAAGAGTACGGCCTTGAATCCCAATTTTATCAGGGATTAAGAATAACCGACGAAAAGACCATGGAAGTTGTCGAAATGGTCCTAAGCGGTCATCTAAATAAGGAAATCGTTGGCTGCATCAATCAATTAGGCGGAAAAGCCATTGGAATATCCGGCAAAGATGGTAATCTGATTCAGGTAGAAAAAAAAGAAGCACCCATAGATCTTGGTCAAGTCGGGGAAATCAAACATATTAATGCCGAGATTATCCATCTGCTTACCAGTCAAGGTTATATTCCCATCGTTTCTCCCATTGGCATCGGACCGGACGGAAAGAGCTATAATATCAACGCCGATCACGCGGCCGGCGCTTTGGGTGGAGCCCTGCAAGCAGATAAGCTGGTGATGCTTACAGATGTCGAAGGCATTTATCTGGGTGAAGGACCAGACTCTCTCGTTTCTCAGCTTACAATAGATGAGGTAAATAATTATCGTGAAAAAGGCCTGATTAAGGGAGGCATGATTCCTAAGGTGGAGAGTTGCCTCGTCGCCCTAAATTACGGGGTAACACATGTCCATATCATTGATGGACGTAAACCGCACTCTCTACTCTTAGAGATTTTTACCCAAAAAGGTATTGGTACCATGCTCATTAAGAATTGTTGAATAAATACTATTTTAGGAAGTATTTATTTTTCGGCAGGTTTTTGATAACTTTTCGCGAATTTATAATATTAGAACAAGTGTATAC
>CAZVLC010000154.1:0-3929 GCA_964627885.1 uncultured Peptococcaceae bacterium | reverse complement strand
CAATTTTGAGACAAAACCGACCATTCTTGCTATAATATTACTAACGCGAAAACTTGCTCTAATAAAAACCCATATCGGGGTGAAAATTATGAAAAAAGCAGTTGCTTTATCTTCCGTTATTTTTCTCATCTTGCTCACGGCTATCTCGTGCAACAGGATAATGGACGCACCATTAACAACATCAATACCTGCGCCTCCGCTTCCCCCGCCGGAAAAAAATATTATCATTACGGCGGTAGGCGACATTATGATGCATAGCACCCAAATCAGGGCCGGCTATCAGCCTGATCTAAGTACATATGATTTTTCCTCGTTTTTTCGACTCGTTAAACCACATTTTCAGAAAGCACATTTTGTCATGGGCAATCTGGAAACAACACTCGGTACCAACCCGAAAGAGTACAGCGGGTACCCTCGTTTTAATGCGCCCGCCATCCTCGCCCAAAATCTCAAGGATGCCGGATTCCACCTTATCACCACGGCCAATAACCATGCTTTGGATAGAGGGTTCAGCGGATTGCAGAAGACCCTGCAAAATTTAGATGAAGTAGGGCTTCTCCACACCGGCACTGCTCGTAACCAAGAGGAAAAAGAAACCATCCTGCTGACTGAGATTGAAGAGGTAAAAACGGCGTTCCTTGCCTATACATATGGAACAAACGGGTTGTTGCCGCCTGCTGATTGTCCCTATGCCGTAAATTATCTTGACGAGGAACAAATCATTAATGATCTAAAAAAGGCCCGGGAAGCCGGGGCCCAATTGGTTATTTTATCTTTACACTTTGGACAAGAATACCAAGATAACCCCAACAAAACACAGACTGCGCTAGCCCAAACATTTTTGGAGGCAGGTGCCGACATAATTTTGGGTACTCATCCCCATGTCTTGCAACCGGCTCAAATTTGTTATTTGCCAAAGGCAAATTCCGTAGCTGAGCTTCAAGCTAGCACTGAGGCATCAACTGGTGAAATATCTGGTGATGGGAGAATATCTGGTGATGAAGAAATATCTGGCGGCGGGGAAAAGAAATTTGTCAGCTACTCCTTAGGCAATTTTATTTCCGATCAAAACGGTTTACCAAGAAGAACAGCCATTATCCTCAATCTGTATCTGGGCGTAGATGCTCTCACCGGAAAGCCGTATTTTAAAAAAGCTGACTATATTCCCATTTGGGCACGCAAGTACACCAAAAATAACAAGGTTTGTTTTGAAGTTGTGCCGATTGAACAGGCCATCGCCGAAATTAGAGCAGGAAAAACTACCGAATATACCCCAGCAGAAGTAAAAGACCTGGAGCAGGCTTGGGATCATGCCTTGTCCTGTCTCGCTACCGAAGATGAAAACTTCTGCCTGCAACAACTCAAATAATTAAAAAAGAGGTTAACAACATCATGATTACCGGAGCTCGTGTTTTTAAGACAGGTCTCGCTGTTACACTTAGTTTCTATGCATGCCTTTTTTTGAATATCCCCAACAGTATCTTTGCTGCGGCAGCAGCGGTATTAAACCTACAGCCCTCCCTAGGGAAAAGCCTGCACAATGCCCTCGAACAAGTTTTAATCCAAGTTGTCTCCATCGCCTTAGCGATTTTACTCGGCCTTACTATCGGTGGAAACCCCCTCACCATGGGGCTTATCACTATCATTGTTATTCTCATTAGCAACCGGCTTAAATGGCGAAAGGGCATGTCCGGGGGAATTATGGCCGCAATTTTTGTACTGGGCTCGCCCCCTGAGCAATTCCTCAGTCATGCTTTTATCCGTTCAATCTCAATTTTCATTGGAGTGGTAACTGCGCTTTTCGTTAATATGGTTATTGCTCCCCCCCGCTATGAAGTGCCCCTCGCCCAAAAGTTACTGGAGCTGAATAGTTTTATTTTTCAGGCCTTTACACAGGCCGTGGAAAATTATACAAAGCTTATCGAGCTTTCGCCCGAAAATTTACGGGCATTAACCAAACAAGCAGATCAACTGTTTCACGATACCATTAGCTATTATGAATTGTATCAAAACGATCTAGCTCCTACCCAGACGGATGAAAACAAAAAGGCTAAAATCAACTTCTATGAGGAATATCTGATTTATAATAAAGGGCTTTGGCAGCGAACTAAAGATATCCTCTTTTTATCCGGGGAACGCATCACCAGAAGAAATAAAGCCGGACGCACCCTCCCCTCCAGCATTGAATTTCAGCAGATTCTTCAACTAATTAATGATACACTTATTCTTTTAGCACACCATAACCAGGAGTTACAAAAGGAAATAGCGGAGGCGACCCATGATACAGTCGAGGAACCGCATATATGGCGCAAGCTTGATGTAATTCTTGATCAGTGGCACAACAATCTACCTAACGATAATTACTACCACCACGCCCTCATCGAGGTAGCCCTTATAACTTATAAAATACGCTGGGCCGCAAAAGAAACCTCACGTTTGCTAGCTTGTGAAAATCACTGTGAAAATAACTAATAAAATGGAAATTGACATTTCGCCTTTATGTTCTTATAATTGAATATGCGTGCTTCTTTTCAGCCCAAAAAATATTATATTTTGTATGTGCTGGTGTGGCTCAGTGGCAGAGCAGCTGATTCGTAATCAGCAGGTCGTCGGTTCAAATCCGACCACCAGCTCCAGTGAATATAAAATCCTTAGAATCGTGATGATTCCAAGGATTTTTTTGTGCAACTCATCGACTATTCTTAATACCCCCTCCGACCCCGCGAAGGAGTAAGTTTTGTGCCTGCCGAAAATCAACAGAGAGATGGCTTGATCCACGTTGCATATCCGGCGTAACTTTTCTCTTTTGCCAGTTTAGCAGCACTTACTTGTAAGCGAATCCTTTTTGTATCAATACTAAACATTTACGAAAAAATGAACGTTCTCAATATCTGTGTCAGTTCGGATGTACCAGACTTTGGAGTCAATCTTACTATGCCTGTTGCATTTCGAAATTGCTGTGATTTTGTTCTGCTGACGCTTCCGAAGTATGTTGGTACAAACTCGGCATCATCTTTTCCTTGGAGTAGCCAGAAAATTGAAACACTCCTTAGTATTTGCGCATCGACGATATGCCGGATGAATACGGATTGCGAACAGAGGAATATTAAGGATAAAAATATGAAAGAAACCATTATCGCTAAAGGAACTGAAATCGCTGTTATTTCCGGCGGAGATGACAATGATTATATTTCTTTGACTGATATTGCGAGATATAAAAGCGACGATCCAACAGCCACCATCCAAAACTGGCTGCGAAACAAGGATACGATTGAATTTCTTGGCTTATGGGAGCAGCTTAATAATCCAAATTTTAAACACCTCGAATTCGAGGTGTTTAAAAATGCCGCCGGAGCAAATGCATTCACACTGGCGGCGAAAAAGTGGATTGAATCAACGAATGCTATTGGAATTGTATCTAAATCAGGAAGATATGGCGGCACATTTGCGCACAAAGATATTGCTTTTGAGTTTGCGTCTTGGATTTCTGCCGAATTTAAGCTTTATATCATAAAAGATTATCAACGCCTTAAAGCTGATGAAAACAGCCGTCTGTCGCTTGGCTGGAATCTCAACCGAACCCTTGCGAAGATAAATTATCGTATACATACGGACGCCATAAAGGACGTACTCATCCCTCCGGACGTTACCCCTCAAAAGCAAAACATAACTTACGCCAATGAAGCTGACCTCCTGAATGTTGCGCTGTTTGGAATGATGGCAAAGGAATGGCGGCAAGCTAATCCGGATGCAAAAGGAAACATCCGTGACGAAGCCACACTCCAGCAGCTTATTGTGCTGTCAAACATGGAGAGCTTGAATGCGGAGTTTATCCGTCTTGGATTGCCACAGAAAGAGCGGCTCCTGCGTCTCAACACCAGTGCCAAGCAGATGATCAAATCTCTTTTGGATAGTGCTGGAATAGAGCG
>CAZVLC010000153.1:0-3961 GCA_964627885.1 uncultured Peptococcaceae bacterium | reverse complement strand
GCAGGATTCGAACCTGCGAATGACGGAGTCAGAGTCCGTTGCCTTACCGCTTGGCGACGCCCCAATAATACACAAGATTAATGGTAAACTAAATTTATGGGGTGACTGATGGGACTTGAACCCACGAATGCCGGAGCCACAATCCGGTGCGTTAACCACTTCGCCACAGCCACCATAGCCACTGATATTTAGGAAATATATGGCGTGCCCACAGGGATTCGAACCCCGGACACACGGCTTAGAAGGCCGTTGCTCTATCCTACTGAGCTATGGGCACGTATTACTGAATACCGCAGCAAATGTTATCTTAACAAAAAAATCAGTCTGTGTCAATATTTTTGAACTGGGAAATAAAGAGATTATCACGATATTCCATGATTATCCCCGCAAAATTGCTTTCATTCCTTGGCCAGGCGATACTTCCCGGGTTGAGAAAAATAATCTGTTGAAAATTTTCGATCATAGGTTGATGGGTATGACCGAAAATGCAGTAGTCGGCTCTTAGTTCTTCGGCGCGGTAAGCCATAGTCTGTAACCCATATTTAACACCATAATGATGTCCATGGGTTAAGAAAAAGCGTTTCCCTTTAAGCGTAAAACATAACTCGGTATCCCTCTCGCCGTGGTCACAATTGCCTTTTACCGTATAAACAGGGATCCCTGTGGTTTTTTCCAGATACACACCGTCTTGCCAATGATCTCCCGTATGAACGAGCAGTTCAATATCCCGAAATATCGAAATAATCTTTTGAAGAGCCGGCTGCGATCCGTGTGTATCCCCTATAATCCCTATCTTCATCTACATCGCCATCCTACTTCCTACTGTTGTAAATATTCCCGCAAAAAAGGCAACATTGCTCTGAGCGCTTTGCCGCGATGACTAACCTCATTTTTTTCCGTCTTGCTAAGTTCAGCCATGGTTTTCCCCAGCGTCGGAAGATAAAATAGAGGGTCGTAACCGAATCCGCCCGTTCCCCGTGGTTCTTTTAAAATAGTTCCTTCACAGAAACCTTCGGTAACCTTTAACAAGCCCTCCGGTGTGATAAATGCAAGGGTACTGACAAATCTCGCTGTCCGCTGTTCAACAGGAATATCTTTCAACAACTCTAATAATTTAAGGTTGTTTTTCTCGTCACTGAAAGGCTCCCCGGCAAAGCGGGCCGAATATACGCCTGGTTGCCCCGCCAAAGCATCTACGGCTAAGCCCGAATCATCCGCTAAGGCCGGAAGTAAAGAAAACTGCGCAGCAGCTTCGGCCTTTAGTATGGCATTTTCACGAAAACTCGCCCCCGTCTCCTCAATTTCGGGGGCCCCGCTCAAACAATCCAACGTGAGGATTTTAACCGATAAATCGGCCAGAAGCCAGGTTAATTCCTCAGCTTTGCCTTGATTACGTGTGGCCATGACCAGTTGTTTGAAATTGCTCTTTGCAATCATTAGCTTAGAAACTCCTCTTCGCCCAAAACTTCCTTCTGCATCGCAATTAGTTCAGATACGCCCTTCCTTGCCAAACGCAAAAAATCATTTAACTCTTCTTGCGCAAAAGGGTATCCTTCAGCTGTTCCCTGAATCTCCACAAAGTTTCCTTGCCCCGTCATCACGACATTCATATCAACAATTGCCCGGGAATCCTCCTCATAGGCTAAATCCAGCAATGCGCCGTCTTCTACCTTCCCCACACTGACTGCCGCTAACCAATCCCGAATCGGTAGCTGAGCAATTGTTCCTTCCTGCACAAGCTTTCGTAAAGCCAGCACTAACGCCACAAAAGACCCGGTAATCGAGGCGGTTCTTGTCCCGCCATCAGCCTGAATAACATCACAGTCCAACATGACCGTACGTTCTCCTAGCTTTTCCAAGTCAACTACCGCTCTTAAAGAACGCCCGATCAGCCGCTGAATCTCATTTGTCCGACCACTGATTTTTCCCTTGACCGCCTCCCGCTGACTCCTGACTTGCGTAGCTCTCGGCAGCATTGCATATTCCGCAGTAACCCAGCCTTTATTCTGTCCTTTGAGAAAAGGCGGTACCTTTTCCTCAATTGTTGCGCTGCAAATTACTTTTGTCGCCCCCATCTCCACCAAAACGGATCCTTCTGGATATTTGATATAGTCGGGGGTGATCTTGACCGGTCTTAATTCATCTTCTTTTCGACTATCTACTCTGCCCACAATCAATGCGCCTTCCTCTCTCCATACAATATGTTCACTCTTGCCAATAATATGTTCACCATGACTTACCTTTCCCCAATCCTTCCCCGGAGATACGTGCTCTCTACTCCTGGACTTTCGACCTCTTAACCGACGATAGTAATTTAAGTTACTTTTCTTTTCTGGTTAAAAATCCTCCCCGGGTTAACCTGGCATCAAAAATCGTCCAAAAGGCACAATTGTCCCACTGATCAATTTCGCGGCGCAAAACCCCAAACTGTTTTCTTTTTAAGATAATCTGTAAGATGTAACGTGTCCCTTCTCTGCCCATGCCTTCAATAACAGTAACACCAAACCCCAAACTACGCAACCTTTCGGTAAGCTCCAAGGGCGATTTTAAAGTAATTACTTGGACTGTAAATGTGCCAACGGCGAGCTTTTCTTCCAAATAACTACCGACATAATTACCGGTAGCAAAACCGGCGGCATAAGAAAGTAAATTTAGGAGATTGTCAAGATTGTCAAAAATTTTGTTTAAAGCGACAATATAGATTATTACTTCGAAAAAGCCAATCAGCGCCGCATACAATCTTTGCCCCCGCACAACCATCAGTGTACGCATTGTCGCTAAAGAAACATCACATATCCGTGCAAAAAAGATAAATAGATAACCGCCAATTGACGCTAACATCTCTATGTCACCCTTCCTTATCCACACTATTTTCAGTATACCATATTTTTAAGAAAAACCCCTGCCTAGGCAGGAGTTTTTTCGATCCCTAATTGAAATAACTTTTAATACCGTTACAAATCCCAATGGCAAGATTTTGGCGAAACCAATCCTGACTAAGTAATTGTTCCTCCTCCCAGTTGGAAAGATAAGCTGTTTCCACCAAAATCGAAGGTACCCTTGTTTCTCTTAGCACAGCAAAATTGTCTTGCAAAATCCCGTTATTTTTACGTCCAGCACTCTTCACCATTTCATTTTGCACTAAAGAAGCCAGCCTTTGCCGCTCGTTCAACTGAGCATACAAGGCAGCGTCGCTTGCCGGAGCATAATAGTATGTGGTATGTCCCGCTACTGAAGATTTGTAGTTCCAATTTGAATGGATGCTGACAAAGATATCAGCAGGAAGATTATTGGCAACTGCCGCCCTACCGGCTAAAGATAACGTTGTTTGTCCGGTGTGCGTAAGTATAACCTTTGCTCCGTTTTGTTCCAGCAACGTCTTAAGTTTCAATGCAATCGCCATATTAATATCTTTTTCATGAATCTTCGTTCTGGAGCCAAGAGCCCCCGGATCGGGCCAACCTCCTACTTGTACACTGGCGTGTCCGGGATCAACGACAATCGTTTTTCCACTGAGCCCTTTCATTTGGGCACCAATTCCCAGCGGAATCGTCGTGATTTTGTTACTATCGGTTTGCCCACTGCCCGGTATCGGCACAAAGTCAAAAACCATTTCGATTATTTCTTTGTTCCCTTGCGAGTAGATTTTAATCGAAGGAATCCCCAAACGGTCAATTTTGCCCTCATATTTTCTGGTGCTTTGGCCATCTAGTTCCAAGACCAGCTTTGTTTCCTCATTTGTTGTTTTAAACCGATATTGATTTTTGGTCCATCCTTCCAAGCTCAATTCCGGTTTGCCACCATTATCGACGACCTTAAATGTCTTCCCTTCGGCGATGGGAACGATTAAAAGATCCTTTTTCTGTGCCCCACGTGAAGGAACGGAGTCATCATAAGGCTGCACATACCAATTGATAATCCAACCTGTCCGACCGTCAGCCAGACGCACATTATACCAGCT
>CAZVLC010000152.1:0-3977 GCA_964627885.1 uncultured Peptococcaceae bacterium | reverse complement strand
CAGACCTGTGTTATAACTTGATTGAGGATTTTTTCTTGTTATAATATACAATATTTTATTTTATACTTCCATACTTTCATTCCATGTATACAATATATTTCACAAACCACAACTAATAGATCTTCTTCAATTTCCAGAGAATAATCCCCCCTAGAAGAAGCGCCACCGCGATAATTACTATGTTAAATAACAACTGTGGATTAAAACTGCTCGGTTGTTCGTCAGCTGGTTGCTGCCCTGCCGGCAGAACCTTCAAATCGAGCAACGGCAAGAGATTATAGCCTTCTTGAAGAATCTGGTCCCGGTAATTAACCAAATCATACTTAGGCGGCACAGTAAGTTGTCGGTCGCCAAACTTCAAGACATAATCTCCACTCTCCGCTCCGTTAAATATCACCTCATCTACATAATATCTCACCATGACATGATCAATCTTAATCGGTTGATCATCATTATTCTCAATGACCATTACAGCAGAATCTGTGCGGGCCACGAACCCATCCAACGGAAGAGTTAAGTCACGATAAATTGTCTTTTGGAAGCTCAAATTATACAACATTTTTGCAGATACACCCGCAAAACTTACCCGCCTTTTGAAAATACTGTCAGTCGCTAAAGTAATGCTCTCCAATT
The DNA here is from genome assembly GCA_964627885.1 of uncultured Peptococcaceae bacterium. Taxonomy (GTDB): domain Bacteria; phylum Bacillota; class Peptococcia; order DRI-13; family DTU073; genus UBA3937. The sequence continues at coordinate 3,344 of CAZVLC010000152.1, read as the reverse complement.
TTAAATTCCGAAGACCGCTAAGCTTGATTAGAGTTTTCCCCTTTTGCTCTTCTACCGTAAATGGCAGCGAACAAGTATCAGTAAAGCGTTCTTTCGTAAGAGTGATATCATTGTAATTTAAGGCAACGGAAGTAAAAGAGAGGAGCTCCAGATTATTCGCGATTTTAAAACGATAATGCGTATATTTTTTGGCCGCCTTTCCCAGCGCTATCTCCAACTGTTCCTTTCCCTCTACCCGATACAATATCTCGTCTTTAATTTTCTCCCAATGTTGATTATCATAGCTGCCCCATATTTCCACCTGCTTGGCAAAATCGGAATTCTCCGTAGCTACCGCAATGGATGTGGCTAAAATATCTTCATTTTCCGCAGCGTTTACCACGTAATCATAATAGAAATATTCTCCCTTTTTAAAAGAATCAAGCAACGTCATGGGATAGCTTTGATTAATGGCCGTTGTCTGCGACGAAAAATGATGGATCAAGTACGGAACAGGCTTGCCATCAGAAGCAAAAACACGTAAATCGGCAAGGTTGGGCTGAGTTGCGCGGTAAATTTCCGCAGTCATTCTGACTCCCTTGTATTGTTTATTACCCTCATTGATCAGCGTAGCACTTCCCCTAAAATCATTCTCCGGTAACTCATCGGAAGAACCCGCCGCCAGTGTGCAAACAGGAGTCACAACAGCAATCAGAACAAAACCCGGCACAGAAACAAGCCCAAAAACCAGCACAGATGCCGCAAATGAAAGCATTCTCCTAGATCTGAGCCTTTTGTTCATCCGGCAAAACCTCTCCTTTAATTTCCAATTTTTTATCGAAATGTTGATAGACAAAGGAAATCGCTAATAAGGTCAGACCAAAAGCAAAATAGGAAATAATCCTGGCTACCTCAGATAAGAACGATAAATCAAGCAAGAAAAGCTTCGCCACCGCTAAAATGGCTAAACCCAAACCGCAACGTCTTATGAAAGCATACCTCTTGACAAAGCCAAAAATGATCCATGATAAAGCTGTAATTACATAAATAATGCTAATCGCCGCATTGGTAAAATCTAAATGATACTGGGAGATCAGTATTTCGGTAAGGGCAAGTATAAAATAAGAAGAAATCATTAATGGATACCATTCCAAGCCTAGCTTCCTCTCTAAGACTAAACGCGATACTAAATCTCGCATGGCTAAAACAGCCATCAGATTAATTACTACTAACACTATGGAGCCTATGATGAGCAGTGACGACGGAACATTGGTATCCCAAAAACCTTGATTTGGGGCAAACGTATTTAACACCAACAAAGATAAGAGGCTCAAAACATAAATAAAAGTAGAAATACCCTTCATGACCCCATCGGAAAGTAAGCTGATACGGGGGATTAAATAAGCGAGCAGGAAACTAACCACAGTCATCAAGGCAAAGACCAAATAATCCGTATCCCAGTAACTGTTTTCTAAGGTAACCGCCAATTGTGTCGCTAATTTCTCCCCAATAATATACATCAGAAAAAACCAAAGGTTAAGAGTGGTGCCATATTTAAACCAGGTGATCGCCCGTGTCGATAAAGCTTTTTTAAAATAGGCTGCCGCCAAAATGATTACAGTGCCCATAGTAACCGCCAAGTATTTATAGACAAATAAATGTTCATAACCATAGAGTAGGTCGAAACTACCCAGCACATCAAAGAACAGGAACGACGCAAGACATAAGCCAAAGATTATTGAGCCGGCTTTGCGAAAACTGGCCCATTCTTTCGCAATTCCAAACACAATTAGTGCAGCCCCTTCAATCAACCAGCCTAAGGATAACCAGACCTTGCCAAATTGGAAGGGAATAATCAACACTACAAAGGTTAAGCCGGTTAGATAGAAAAGAGCCTGTGCACTTTTTTCCCGGTATAAATGTCTCTGCAGAAAACGCCCTAAACTAAGATAGAGTACAGCAAAAAGTACCGCCAGCAGCCCGGTAAACTTCTCCAAACCTACCGTGTAAAAGACCGCATACAGTAATAAAGCACTAATCGCAGTGTTTAAAGCCAACAAAACAATCTCCGTTTTTTTGAATCTTAACCCTTTGAAATATGTACTACAAACGGGAATCAACGTATAGATCAGGAAAGCAAACACAACATAACATAATGTCGGTAAATCATTGAAAGTAAACGGTGCTCCATAAGGGCGATTGCCCAGCATTATGTCGAGAATATAGATGGTTCCTGCCACATTCAGAAAAAACCCAAGGAAAGATGAAACCGTCCACTTTTTCTGCGTAGAAAGGAACAAGGCGAACAGATTTAAAATAATTAAGTATCCCATGGCACTGTATACCAAGACTTTATTGTCCGCAATCGATAGAAGCGGTAAATACCCGCCAATCAAGGCAAAAGCGGCGATCGTCTGTGCGTTATAGCGCAGTGCCAGTACAAACGCGCCAATAGTCGTGAGAATACATAACAATAAGGCCGGATACATCGATAATATTTCTAATTGAAAGTAACTGAGGGCGATCGTCGTAAATAAAGTAGCCACACCTGCACTAGTAATCCCCAGCGAAAATACATTGGCTCCTTTTCTGTTTAGAAACTCCCCTGCTCCTAACAGAATCGCCCCTGCCGTTAAGCCAAAAATTCCTTTGAAAATATCCGGCAGCTTAAATAAGGTATATTGGGAAGCAGCGATTATGCCGATGAGTAAAAGCAAAATCCCAACTTTATTAAGAAAATTAAGTCCGATTAACGATTCAAGGTTATTCTTTTTCATAACCCCTTTGATTTGCTCTTCCGTTAACGGCTCTTGTCTAAATTTATTAAATTGATCTTCCATCCCATGCCGGAACAGCCAATTCTTTTTGGTTAATTCCTCCCGTAGCATGGTAATTTTTTTGTTAAGCAGTTCGTTTAACTTACCGATAATTTGGTATGTTTCATCCTCTATCGAAATCCGGTTTTCGCGCAGCACCGCGGTCATTTCGTCAATGCGTTTTCTAGTACTTACTTCAAACTTAGATAATTTGTTTACTTCCTTTTCATAATTATCCTGAAAATAAACTTCCAGCTTCTCAGAACTTGTAGCTAAAATGGCAATCTTCTCATTATAAATCTGCTCGTATAAAGCATTTTTCAGCGTTTTATTTTCCGTCTCCAAAAGAGTCTTCGCCCCGCTCAATTCCTCTAAAGCCGTCTTTCTCGCCGTCAGCTCCTCTTTTAACAGCGCGTTTTCCGTAATTAAATCACTTTTTTCTAATTCCTTGATCTCACCGTCTAAATCTGTAACAATTTCCTTTTGCTTGTCCAAAATCTGTTTAAAACTGTCCACATTATTCAAGAACATACCCCCCCTATGTCGATC
>CAZVLC010000151.1:0-3986 GCA_964627885.1 uncultured Peptococcaceae bacterium | reverse complement strand
GAGGATTTGGATCTAGATGGATGGGACTAAATGTTCCATGGGGGATATACGGTATTCACGGAACAAATAAGCCCTGGTCAATTGGTTCCTTAGCCAGTCATGGCTGTTTTCGGATGTTTAATAAAGATGTTGAGACAATTTTCCCTTGGATCAAACACGGCACGACCGTGTATGTTGTCGGTAATCCATTTAGTTATATGTCGGGGGGAGTGCAAAGGTTACATGTTGGGGTTAAATGTTCTGCTGTCATTTATGTTCAAGAAAAATTGATCCAGAAAGGTTTTTATCAAGGACACGCTGATGGAATTTTTGGCCCAGATACAGAAAAATCCGTAAAAAAACTACAGGAACATTTTCAGCTGGAAATAACGGGTCAAATTGGTGATCAAGAATATGCCGTTTTGGGACTTAGCTTAAAATAAAAGCCTGGGCATTACTGCCTAGGCCAAACTTAAAGGATAATCGGTTTGTTGCTCGATATGCACTCGCTTTTGTAATACCTTGATTACTTTTACAGCTTGATCTTCCGTACCTTGTATTTCTGCATTTTCTCTTTTTAAGACATTTACATAATCAATGACTTCTCGCGTTATTCTTTCCCCGGGACAAAGAATCGGAATCCCCGGCGGATATGCCATAATTACTTCAGCACTGATTTCTCCTTCGGCTTCATTAAAATCTACGTTTCTTGTCGTTCCATAAAAAGCCTCTCGTGGAGAAACAACGACATCGGGGAGTTTGGGCATAGGCATAGAGTACTTGATTACATTTTTAACGTTTCGTCCATCGGCGATCTTTTGCAGGGCATTAATCAATTTACTTAAGCTTTCCCGATCATCAGCGATGCTCACTAAAGCCAAGACATTAGATAAATCGGAAAGCTCAACCTGAATGTGATAAACTTTCCTTAGAATTTTTTCCACTTCATAGCCGGAAAGGCCAAGCCCTCTCACGTTCACCACAATTTTGGTGGGATCTTGGGCAAAACAACCAGGGTCTCCCCTATATTCATCATCCATTAAATAAAGGCCATCGATTTTTTTAATCTCCGCACGTGCCCATTGTGTTACGTCATACATCCTGGCAACTAATTGCTGTCCATGCTTGGCTAACTGTTGGCGGGCAATATCTAATGATGCTAATAAAATATAAGAAGGACTGGTCGTTTGCATCAGATTTAAGACCGTTTTCACCTTTTTCGGGTTAACCAAGTCTCCTTGGTGCAACAAAATGGAACTTTGCGTTAAAGAACCCCCCAATTTGTGCATACTACTGGCCGATAAATCAGCCCCCGCCTCCATGGCGGAAAGCGGCAGACGAGAATCAAATTGGAGATGCGCGCCATGGGCTTCATCAACAATCACCGGTTTTCCAAAGGCATGGGCAATATTCACGATTGTTTGTAATTCGGAGGCCATTCCGTAATATGTTGGATTAATTACAAATACAGCCTTGGCTTCCGGATGATTTTTGAGAGTTTGGGCTACCTTTTCCGGAGTAATCCCCATCGCGATTCCCATAAAATCATCAATTTCAGGCTCAATATAAACGGGTTCGGCTCCGCTGAGAATAATTCCGCCAATCGCCGATTTATGTGCATTGCGAGGAATAATAATCTTATCACCCGGTTCACAAACACTCATAATCATGGCCTGTATGCCATTGGTTGTTCCGTTTACCAGAAAAAAAGCATTATCAGCATGAAATAATTGTGCAGCGAGTTGTTCGGCTTTTTTGATTACACTAACCGGATTACAAATGTTATCAAGATCTTCCATACAGGTCATATCCAGCTTTAAACAAGCCGACCCTAATAATTTCTCGAGTTCCTTTGATCCTTTTCCTTGTTTATGTCCGGGGACATGAAAGGGAATAGTTCCTTCTTTCGTATAATTCCTTAGTGCCGTATATAGCGGCGTGTCCCCTTGCTCGTGTGCGATAATTTTTATTTTAGTAGCACCGCCTTTCTCAAAATAATATTAATGGAAATGTTATATCATAAGTTTAAAATATGATAATAACGAAATTATTTAACCATATTTTTATCTGAGATGCAATAAGTATTTTTTGAAATTCTATTATTTACGAAAAGAGGCCGGGATATGGTTAGAATGCACATCCGAAATAGTAAACAAGTCGGTATTGATCTGGGGTCATCTAATACCCTTACTTACGTCAAAGGAAAAGGAATCCTCCATAGTGAACCGTCAGTAGTGGCTTTTAGCACGAATACGGGAGAATTACTGGCAGTCGGGCAAAGAGCGAAAGAGATGCTTGGTCGGACACATGAGCAAATCTCCGCCATCAGCCCAATAAAAAACGGGATTATTGATCACTTCGAGGCAACGAAAATAATGCTACAACACTTTATCCGTCAAGCTTTTAAAGGCCAGCCGCTGGTTAAACCCACAATATTAATCAGTTCACCGATGGGGATAACACAAGTAGAAAAAAGAGCAATTCTGGAAGTGTGCAAACAAGCTGGGGCTCAAGAAGTATCTTTGCTCAGTGAACCGGTGGCGGCAGCCTTGGGGGCAGATCTACCAGTAGAAGAACCACAAGGTAATATGGTGGTAAATATTGGGGGCGGCACATCCGAAGTAGCAATAATTTCCCTGGGAGGTATTGTGGTTGGAAAATCGATACGTTCCGGGGGAAATAATTTAAATCAGACTATCATCAGAGGGATTCGCAAATTATATAATGTCGAAATTGGTGAACATACAGCCGAAAAGCTCAAAATTGAAGCAGGCTACGCAACGGCGCCGCCTGCTCGGGAAAAATATTTAATCAAAGGTAAAAATCTTGCCACCGGTTTACCGGCGATTATCGAAATTGAAGTAAAAGAAATTACGGAAATACTCATTGAACCACTTCGCACTTTGGTAGAGACTATTGCTTCAACATTAGAGAAAACTCCGCCGGAGTTGGCCTCAGATATCTTACAAATGGGAATTACCCTTACAGGGGGTGGCTCAATCCTTAAAAATCTTGATTTATTAATCTCTTCCACCAATAAAATACCGATTCATCTGGCTCAAGATCCCCTTAATTGTGTAATCTTAGGGATCGGTAAGGTCTTGGAAGATCAAAGTCTCTATCAAAAATTAGTTAAGACTCAAGCGTAGAAAGCACTTTCTGTAAGGAATCCACAAAAGAATTCATCTTGGAAGAAGGTCCGATGGTAAGCCTAAACCAATCCGGGAGCGCAAAAGAAGCGGTATTACGCACTAAATATCCCTCTTGTAACAGCAAATCACAGACTAACTGCGCTTTCTGATGCTGCACCAAGACAAAGTTCGCCTGTGAAGGTATGACAAGAAAGCCAAGCTTGAGTAGCGTTTCTGTCAACCGTTCCCTTTCGGCGACAGTTTCCTGAATTACTTGATGTAAATACTCTTCATCCAGCCAGGCTGCTACAGCGGCAATCTGGGCCACAGTATTAACATTGTAAGGCTGTCTGACCTTTTCCAGTTCACGTATAAGCTTAGGCACAGCTACGGCGTAGCCTACCCGTAAAGCAGCAAGTCCATAAACCTTAGAAAATGTCCGCAAGATAATTAAGTTAGAATGTTTTTTTAATAATACCTGAGAATCGGGGTAATTCCGTTCATTTGCATAATGACAATATGCTTCATCCAAGATTACTAAAGTGTCTGCCGAAATCTTTGCTAAAAATAATTCCAGTTCACTTTGTGGGAAAAATGTACCCGTAGGATTATTCGGATTGCAGAGAAAAACCATTTTTGTCTCCCGAGACATGGCTTCTGCAAGTTCCGCTAAATGAAAAGATAAATCACTTTGCGCAATTAACCTGACATTGCTTCCAACAATCTGTGCTGCGGTGGCATAGGAACTAAAAGTAGGTGTAGGAATAATCACTTCATCCCCGGTGTTTAGAAAAGTATTGGCGAGGATAGTAATCAGTTCATCTGTTCCATTACCTAAGCAAAAATGTTCTTGTGGCAAATCCCACCCGGCTGCTA
>CAZVLC010000150.1:0-4068 GCA_964627885.1 uncultured Peptococcaceae bacterium | reverse complement strand
CCCTTTAACTGATCTTTTAAGATTTGGGGCAAGGTATCCTCCGCATATCGCTGATAATCTTCAATAATCGCCTTTTGTCTTTTAATTTCCTGACGTGAAATATTTAATTCTGATTTTAAGCCATCATAATCCTCTTCTAGGCGGGAAATCAAACGTTCCTGCTCCGCGACAATATTTCTAACTAAACATTCTCCTAAAACACTGCTGCCAATAATAATCCCTATCCCAAGCGCCAAAAAGACTGCCACCAATGAAGCAATGTGATATTTATAATTAACAATCATGTTAATTCTCCTTAAAAACTAAAAAGTAATCTCACCTTTAACCATATTAACCTGGTAAACTGAGATAGGAGCGTGGATGTTGTAGCAATAATCACTAACGGTAAACAAGCAGTCAAAACTACTTTTAATACGGCTTTCATATCAGATTTGCCCGGATATAATTTACTGACCCCTTTCGCATCTACCAATATTTCTCCTACTTTGATTCTGGTAAGAACGGTGCTAGCCATCCCCGACCGTCCCTTTTCGAGAAAATCAATCATACTGGTATGCGTGCCAACAGCGACAAGCAAAGCTGCCCCGGTCTGATGAGCAAGCAGCATCGCCGCATCCTCACTTGTCCCTGGCGCCGCAAATAATTTTGCGGTTAAACCCAGTTTCTTGATCCGAGTAATCCCCGGGGCATAGCCATTGGCATAGGCATGCACAACCAGTTCAGAACCAGCTAACAGTGCTTCATCACTGACACTATCCATATCACCAAAAATCAGCTCTGGAAAATAACCGAATTCCCTTAAGGCATCTGCTCCCCCATCAACCCCAATCAGAACTGGTTTAAGATCATTAATGTATGATTTGATCGCTGCTAAATCTTCGAGATACCCTTGACCTCTTACCACAATCAGAACGTGACGATCGTGAAGCTCGGTTTTCAACGGTGGCAAAACTAAGTTTTCAATAATTAAATCCCTTTCTTGTTCCGCTATTATTAAGGTATTATCAATAAAACTGCTTAAACTGTGGGCAAGATTATCTCTACTTTTTTCCAGGATCGCCTCGATTTTTTCCTTTGTCTGTCTTTCTCCATAGCCAAATTTGACCTTATCCACATATATTTCGTTCCCCTTAATCTCCAAATACTGTCCATCCTGTAATGCCATTACGGCCGCGCCAACGTTATCCAGCAACGTTATATGATGATTTAGTAAAGTTAACGGGCCAACATTGGGATATTTTCCTGTAATGGAAGAACTGGCATTAACTACAGCTTTGACTTTTGCTTTAACTAAAGAGAGCGCCGATAATTCGTCCAAATCGGCATGATCAATTACCGCTATTTCTTGAGGCTTAATCCGTTTAACCAAATTCTTTGTTTTTTTATCAACTCTGATTTTTCCTGCTAAGATCATGGCGAGGCCTCAATTATTTGATCCTGTTCATAGTATGTTCATCTGGTGAATAAAACAAACAAAAGAAAAGCACTAGTAAAACAAAGGAGGCTATCTTCCCAAAATGTGAAGATAGCCTCCCTCTCATCTATGTCAATCTAATTCTGTTTAACCGGCTTTACAACCGATCCGTAATTTATCAGCTACCATGGCGATAAATTCGGAATTAGTCGGTTTACCGCGCTCTATATTAATAGTATAGCCAAAAAATTTATTCATCATATCAACATTACCACGATCCCAAGCTAATTCAATGGCGTGACGGATTGCTCTTTCAACACGGCTCGGTGTAGTTTGATATTTTTCGGCGATATGAGGATATAATTCTTTGGTGACAGCTCCCAAAAAGTTAATTTCATTGATTACTAATAAGATCGCGTCTCGCAAATATTGATATCCTTTGATATGTGCAGGGACACCCATTTGATGAATAATGTTAGTGACCTCCAAATCAAGGTTTCTCGAGCGCACCAAAGGCTGTTGATAACCAAGCATTGAAGATGAAGAAGAACTGGGTTTTATTACGGGAGTATTTGTTTCCATCAGCTGCCGTATGCGGTTAGCTAAAGTATCTAGATCAAATGGCTTCAATATAAAATAATCTGCCCCCAATTCAATTGCCCTTTGAATCATGGTTTCTTGTCCAAAAGCGGTTAAGAGAATTATTTTAGGTCTGTGTAGGTAATCGGCCTCATTCATTCGTTCCAACACGCCGATCCCATCTAAATGTGGCATAATTATGTCAAGAATTAAAATGTCCGGTGTTTCACTGGAGATTAAATCAAGAGCTTCTAAGCCATTACTTGCTGCGCCGACAACTGATAGATCATCTTGCCTTTCAAAGTAATCATGCAAGATATCTACAAAATCCTTGTTATCATCGGCGATTAGGATTTTGATTTCCTTTAACATACTTTCCCTCCCTTTTTATAATTTCTTTCTTTATTACCATTAATTACTATTCGACAATTGACTTTTATTTCCTGCTAACAATTCTAATTTTCTTTTGAAATATTCAAAGTATTTTCTGTGTTTTTTTATGGAATATATCCTATTTTCGCCAAACCTAACTATTAATCCTTTTTAATTATGCTTTTTTTAGTTATTTCGCAATAATATGTAAACAAATCCCGGGGCGAAAAACCCAGGATTTGTTTTTCCCGATTAATTATTTCTGCTTCAAATAACATTTTTTCTATAAAAACACCATAACCTCGTGTCGGGTCATTCACAAAAACATGCGTAACGGCACCGGCAACTTTCTCATTTTGAATGATCGGACTACCACTCATTCCCTGGATTATTCCTCCCGTCTTTTGCAACAACTCCGGATCCGTAATCCGGATAATCATATTTTTTCCGTCGCTTCTTCCTAATAAAACCTTTTCTATCTCAATTTCATATTTTTTGATTTGCTCTCCGTTCACAACAGTTAAAATTTGGGCTTTACCAGGATGTAATTGATTGGAAAAAACCACCGGTAACGGTTCCGGATAATACTTATTGCTTATATCTGTAGTTAATGTTCCATATATCCCGCACATTTCGTTTTTTTCAATATCCCCGAACTCGGTGTTTTCCAAGAATACTCCTATTTTTTCACCTGGTGTCCCTGCCTTCCCTTTTTGAATATTTTCAACAGAGACGGATAATATTTTCCCATTTCTAATTTGTAACTTCTGATTTGTTTCACTATCCGTGATCACATGACCAAGAGCCCCGAACTTTTTCGTCACCGGATCAGCAAATGTTAACGTTCCCACCCCACCGGCATTATCTCTGACAAACAAACCGATGCGGTAAGTTTTCGTATCCTCACAAAACTGTGGATAGACGATACGCTGGAGCTTTTGACCTTCCCGACAAATAATTAATTTAAGGCCCTTTTGCGGTTGGTCAACTTCGGCAATTATTTTTCCGACTTGATCATCAGAATCAACCTTAATCCCATTAATACTGATAATCACGTCTCCTAAACGAATATCACCCTCACGGGCTGGAAAACAAGCCTCATGATGATGAAGCACTGGAGAATACCCAATGACCAGGACTCCTTCTGTTCTTAACAACACCCCGATGGAATGTCCTCCGGGAACTAAACGAATTTCCGGCACTACATCTACATTAATTTTTTTTAGTGGAATTAACCCAAATAACCTTAATTCGAGACTGACATTACCCGGTTTAACCCCGACAGGAGCATTTACCCCAAGTAAATATTGACCTCTATAATTTACGTTTTCCCCTTCAAAGGTCAGAAATCTTTCTCCGTCACAAACATAAACATTAATGACCTTTTGCAGAAGCGGTGGTAAATTCTGCAATAATTCTAATGGCTCACCCACCGTAAAGCGTTGCTTCTCCTGGAGATAATATAAACTATGAAACTGAGGGGACATGAAAACTAGGAAAAGAGAAAAGACTAATAACAATACGGTAAATTGCTTTTTGTTTAGTGACCTCAATTCTTTTGTCCTCCTATACTCCGGTTTATCCCTCCTCATTTAACCTCATTAATCAATTTATAATTTACTCTTCTTTTGCAAGTTTCTGTCTCTTTCATTAAATTAACCGAAAACCTTAGTTTTTATGTTGTTTCCTAACGGTTAAATAGT
>CAZVLC010000149.1:0-4114 GCA_964627885.1 uncultured Peptococcaceae bacterium | reverse complement strand
TACTCGAACAGAATATGCCGTAGTTAGGGGCTTTCAGCCCCTAACTACGAGTTTTCCAGAGGAGGAAAAGAAAAATGAAAGTGAAAATGAAAAAGCTGACAACAATTGTTGGGCTTTTACTGTCAATCATCTTGATAGGAAGTTTGACAGGATGCACAAAAGGAGGCGAAGACAAAGGAGGCCAAACGAAGGAACAGCAATCCACCGTGGGAATTATCCAGTATAATGATCATATCGCTCTGGATTCCGCCCGGGAAGGATTTGTGTCCGCCTTAAAAGACAACGGTTATATTGAAGGGGAAAACCTGACTATTGATCTGCAAAATGCCCAAGGGGACCAAAGCAATCTTTCGACGATCAGTGACCGCTTTGTCAGCAATAAGGTGGACCTCGTTCTGGCTATTGCTACACCGGCCGCGCAATCGATTGCCGGAAAAACCACCACAATTCCAATTCTCGCCACCGCGATTACTGATTTTGAATCGGCCAAACTGGTTGATTCCGCAGCCGCTCCGGGCGGTAATGTCAGCGGTACAACTGATATGAACCCCATTAAAGAACAAATTGATTTGTTAGTTCAATTAGCTCCTACTGCCAAAACCATTGGACTGCTGTATACCTCCAGTGAAGACAATTCCATCTTCCAAGCCAAACTGGCGAAAGAAGCCTTGGAAAAGCTCAATCTTTCCTGGGAAGAAGCTACTGTGACCAATTCAAACGATGTCCAGCAGGCTACCCAATCTTTAGTGGAAAAATGTGATGCCATCTATGTACCTACTGATAACGTCATTGCCTCAGCTATGCCGGTAGTGCACAGTGTTACCTCCGTCTCAAAAACACCGGTTATTTGCGGCGAAGCAGGCATGGTTAATAGCGGCGGGTTGGCTACCTTAGGTATCAACTACCGGGATCTGGGCTATCAAACCGGCCTGATGGCCGTGAAGATTCTTAAAGGAGAAGCAACCCCTGCCACCATGCCGATTGAGTCCGCAGAAGGATTTGATTTCGTGATTAACGGCACGGTAGCAAACGAGATCGGAGCAAAGATTCCTGCCGACCTTCAGCAATATGTTGTGCAAGGCAATTAATTTCGTAAAATATTAAATTAGAGTTAATTTGTAAATTAATTAGCATAAAGAAACAGGTGAATAGCGTGTTGCATATAATCATGGGAGCAGTATCCCTTGGCCTTTTATGGGCAGTAATGACGATCGGAGTATATATAACCTTTCGTATTTTAGATATCGCAGATTTAACCGTAGAAGGAAGTCTGGCCATGGGAGCAGCTATAGCAGCTCATGCGATTACTACCGGCCTAAACCCGTACGCAGCCACCTTGTTGGCCCTACTCGGCGGTTTAATCGCCGGTCTGTCCACGGGACTGCTCCACACCCAACTGAAAATACCCGCCTTACTAGCCGGTATTTTAACCATGATTGCGCTTTATTCGGTGAATCTACGCATAATGGGGAAAGCGAATATCAGCCTTTTACGAATGGAAACCGTGTACACCCCACTGCAAAACTTGGGCTTCAGTGCGAATAATTCCGTTATTATTTTAGGATTACTCTGCGTAATGGGAATGATCTGTATCTTGTATTGGTTCTTCGGCACGGAAATCGGGTGTGCCATTCGGGCTACCGGTGATAATCCGCATATGGTCCGTGCACAGGGAATTAATACCGACGTGATGAAGATTATCGGTCTGGTGATTAGCAACGGCTTAGTGGCCACCAGCGGCGCCCTAATCGCCCAAAGCCAAAGCTTTGCCGATGTGCAAATGGGAACCGGTTCGATCGTAATCGGATTAGCCTCTGTCATCATCGGGGAAGTGCTTTTTGGCAAAAGGAACTTTTTCAGTCGCTTGATTTCGCTGGCACTGGGGGCCGTAACCTACCGTATTATTATTGCCCTGGTTCTGAAAATGGGAATGCCCGCCAACGACTTGAAGTTATTTACCGCCATAACCGTCGCCATCGCTTTAGCGCTTCCCGTCCTGAAAGGTTACCTGCACCCCGTAAAAATCTCCTTCAAGGAGGAACAATAAATGCTCAAGGTTGATGGAATCTATAAAGTATTTAATCCCGGAACAGTTAATCAAAAAATTGCCTTACGCAATGTCAGCCTTACTCTGCAAGAAGGAGAATTTGTCACCTTAATCGGGGGGAACGGGGCCGGTAAATCAACCCTCTTAAACTGCGTCGCCGGCGTGCATACCCTTGACCAAGGGGCAATTATTATCGACGGCACAGATGTAACGAAACTATCTGAGCACAAACGGGCGGCCATCTTAGGCAGAGTCTTTCAGGATCCAATGATGGGCACCGCGGCCAATATGGGTATTGAAGAAAATCTTGCTCTGGCTTACCGCCGCGGGCAACGCCGTACTCTCAGGTGGGGAATTAACAATCAGGAAAGAACCTTATACCAAGAGTTACTTACACCATTGGATTTAGGTCTGGAAAACCGACTCAACACGAAAGTCGGCCTCCTTTCCGGCGGTCAACGTCAGGCCCTAACCCTATTAATGGCCACTTTAAAAAAGCCTAAACTGTTACTCTTAGATGAACATACGGCCGCCCTTGATCCTAAAACTGCCGAAAAAGTGTTGCAACTCAGTGATCAATTTATTACAGAAGGTAATCTGACCACCCTCATGGTTACCCATAACATGCGGGACGCCATCAAACATGGTAACCGTTTGATTATGATGTATGACGGACGCATTATTCTGGATATTGCCGGCGAGGAAAAGAAAAAGCTTACCGTGGAGAGTCTGCTGCAACGTTTCGGCAAAGCCAGCGGTGATGAATTTTCTAACGACCGCACTTTGCTTTCCTAAATCATAACCGTCCCTCCTCGCGGACTTTCACCGCCGAGTTACGCGCCATGCGTGGCGCACCAAAACAAAAAAGCTGTCCCAGTTTACTTTGAACTGAGACAGCTTTGTTGCATACTGGCAAGGGTTTTACTATAAACTATTAAAGCTTCGGTTATTTAGCTGTTGCTTCGGAATCTTCCTCTACATCCGCCCCGTCAGCAGTTCCGCTGTTGTCTTTATCTGCGGAATCTTTCCCTTCTTGGTCTTCATCAAGCTCAAGATCCGAAGTATCGGAGGGGAGACTAATATCGATCTTCGCCTTTTCTAAAAGGCCATTGGTATACTCCTCAAACTTAACGTTTTTTTCTTGCAATAAGAATTGTTGTTCAATCGTCTCTTTAACCTCGTCAAAGGTCAATTGCTTCTCTTCTTCCCGCCCCTCCAGTTTAATAACATGGAAACCATAAACTGTTTTAACCGGGTTTTCGGTAATATCCCCCACCTTCTTCAAAGCAAACGAAGCGTCTTTAAATTCCTGGACAAGATCGGAGTCTTGCGTAAAGTAATCATATAATCCTTCATTCTCCTTCGCCGGCGGATCAATCGATTTTTCCAGCACCAGTTGCGTAAAATCCTTCCCGCTCTTTATTTGGCCGATTAACTCTTTGGCCTCAGCTTCTGTTTTCACTAAAATATGCCGCACTTGTACTTGCTCCGGCATAATAAATGCCTCTTTATTCTCATTGTAATATTGGCGGGCATCCTGTGAGGTTTTCGTGATCTCTTTGGTTACTTTATCAAACAGCCCTTGGATCAGCATATTCTTATAAAAAATATCTTTAACATCCTTTTCCGTCAATCTATATTCCTTCAGATACTCTTTATACTCATCTTTGCTCGCATAGCTCGCTTCGTATTCTTTGATCTGCTGATCTAATGCTTTCTTATCATAAGTGATTCCTTCCAGCTTCGCATTTTGCAGAATTACTGTTTCCTGAATTAAACTATCCAGGATTTGCTCTTGCAGAAAAGCCTTTGTTTCCTTAGCTTCCTCACTTTCTAAATCATAACCGTACATTGACGCTATTTGCTCTAGTCTGGCATTAAGTGTATTTTCGGTGATTTTCTCCCCATTTACCGTGGCAACAACTTTTTGCCCACAACCGGTAATCAGAAACACAAAGATAAACATATACACGAGTAACCTAAGATTTTTCCTCATCACATTACCCCCAATTTTTATTAACTGACATAGCTCATTATATCAGAATTTTGTCCTCATTAACAAGAGTC
>CAZVLC010000148.1:0-4214 GCA_964627885.1 uncultured Peptococcaceae bacterium | reverse complement strand
CTCCTCAGAGCTGGTCAGTAAGCTGATGGTATTGCCTGTCCAGAGGATGACAGATATAATGTCCATATAAAAATCTTAAAGAAGGGAAAAGGAAAGCGCTTCTGTTTTGATGTACCTTACAGCAAAGGTCTTTTTGCCTTAGACAAAACCTATCCCGTCCAGGGAGAATACCGGCACGCGGAGGGGAATTCCCATGCCCATATCAAGGCTTCGCTCATGGGCTCCTCCTGCACGGTGATTATCGAGGACGGGAGACTGCTGCTGGGCACCTGGCAGGGAATCTACTTCTGTGAATTTGACGGACCAAGAAACAGGGAATATTATGTAAAAATCATTCATGGCTAATTCACACAAAGATCTCAAGTGATAAGTTGCTTTGTTATGCTTGATTGTGTAACATATAACCATTACAACAATGTTTTCGGACAAACACGATGATACAAGGATTATGCAAGGGGGACAGAGCATGAAGAAGTTAAAAATTGCGGACGGAATACATATGCTGACGATGAATGTGGAGGACATCCTGTTTGAGGGAATCTGGGAGCTTGCCAACGGAGTAACCCTGAACTCATATCTGGTGCAGGGAGAAAAGACGGCCATCATTGACGGTGTAATCAATTGGGATGGGGTACCGGAAACCCTTTATCAAAACCTGGAGGAAATAGGGGTTGAGCCTTCAAGTATCGATTATTTGATTGTAAATCATATGGAACCGGACCATTCCGGCTGGATATCAAACTTCCGCAAAATCAAGGATGATTTCACCATAATCTGTACCGATAAAGCTGCCCAAATGGTTGCTTCCTTCTATGGTGAAGACAGGATCAGGATTGTGAAGGAAGGAGATACGCTGGACCTTGGAAAGGGGAAGGTATTGAGCTTTCATCCGGTGCCCAACGTCCACTGGCCGGACACCATGTACACCTATGAAAGGGATACAAAAACGCTCTTCTCCTGTGATATGTTTGGAGCATTTGGCCGGATGGGAGACCATTGCTTTAATGATGAACTGACGCCTGCAGAGCGGGACTTCTTTGAATCTGAAGGGATCAAGTATTATTCCAATGTCATGACCACCTTTACAATCAGTGTAAAAAAGGCCATTGAGAAAGCAAAAGAGCTGGACGTAAAGATCATCGCCCCCGGTCATGGTCCGGTTTATCGAAAGAATCCGCAGAGGATCATCGCTGATTATGCCCGGTTTACCCGCTATGCCGAAGGGGCAGGGAAGAATGAAGTCACGATCTTGTGGGGCTCCATGTATGGGATGACCAGAAAAGCAGTTGACTTCGTGGAAGGCATCCTGCAAAGAGAAGGGGTCAAATACAACAAGCTGGAAATGCCCCTGGAAAGCGAGAGTGAAATGGTCGCCACTGTTTTTAAATCGGCCGGAATCATTATTGGAGCGCCAACTTATGAGTACAAGCTTTTCCCGCCGGTGGCAGCAGCTTTAAATGAGCTGGGCCGAAAGAGGATTATGGGCAAGGTGGCTTTTAGATTCGGGTCATATGGATGGTCGGGTGGCGCCGAGAAGGAGCTGCATGAAATAATGGAGAGAAACAACATGAAGTGGGATTTCATTGAATCCGTAGAGTTTGCAGGTGCGCCGAAAGAAGAAGACCTGGACAGGGTGGAAGCCGGGGTATTAGAGCTAATCGAAAAGGTGAGGGAGAAAGTAGTCGAGTAAACAACTCTTTAAAGAAGCGAGCCTAAGTCAGTTTATTGTTTGGCCCCAAGAAACAGGGAATCCTATGTAAAAATCATAAATCACTTTGCGGGGAACTGATCGAAGAAAGGAGGGAGCGTATTAATGAAATTTATATGTTACCCAACATGAACCACTTGCCAGAAGGCAAAGAAGTGGCTGGAAGCCAACGGGATCATCTTTCAGGAAAGGCATATCAAAGAAAATAACCCTACCGTCGAGGAATTAAAGGATTGGCAGCAAAAAAGCGGTCTGCCCCTGAAGAAGTTTTTCAACACCAGCGGACTGCTGTATAAGGAGCTGAAGCTCAAGGACAAGCTCCCGACCATGAGTGAGGAGGAACAGTTTCACCTTTTGGCATCGGACGGGATGATGGTGAAGCGGCCGATCCTCATAGGGGACGGTTTTGTCCTGGTAGGATTTAATGAGGATGCATGGAAAGCTGCCCTTGGTAATTAATTGCAATTAATTGCAATTAATTGTGGTCAGGAAGCGGTATAATAGCGTTAGAATACATACGAAAATATATTATTGAAAGGAGCTTAACGATGAATACTAAGGTATTTCGGCATATTTCCTACGGGGTATATATCATTACTACAATGGACGGGGAAAGACCTACCGGGTGTACAGCCAATAGCGTTATGCAGGTTACCTCTTCGCCTGCCACCATCGCCGTTAGTATCAATCATGACAATTATACAAATAGCTGCATCAAGAAAACCAATCGGTTTGCTATTTCCATCCTTTCAGAAACCTCCGCTCCTTTGCTGATTGGCACTTTTGGTTTCAGATCCGGTAAGGATACGGACAAGTTTACTAATGTGGCCTATGAGATGAAGGAGAATCTGCCGGTGATCAAAGATTCATGCGGCTATATTGTTTGTAAGGTTATTGATCAAATGGAGGCGCCAACACATACCGTTTTTCTTGGTGAGGTAATCGATGGTGATGTATTTGATAATCCGGGGCAACCAATGACCTATGCTTATTATCATCAGGTGATCAAAGGGAAGAGTCCGAAAAATGCCCCCACCTATTTGCCGGAGGAGGATAAAAAGCAGGTAAAAAAATAGCACGATTTCACTGCATGAAGGATACAGCAAGTTTAAAGAAACTTGGTTGGTCGGATAATTCTGGACAGCACCAATCCATGTAAAGAAGGTGAAGACTTAATGAACGATAATTTTGCGTTTTTGAAACAGAATGCGGGCGAAGAGGCAATAGAAATTGTATTGAAAGATCACCCGGATGTTCGACTGCTATGGGAGAGGCGACATTTGATTAAAGGCCCCATCGTAATAAATGACGTAAATCCGATCCTTCACATACTGATAGAATCTGTTGTGGAAAGACAAATAATGGAGAACGAACCGGTGGTAGTAAGGGTTGCTCTAGAAAGACTTAAAAGAAGGGAAAAATCCCATCACGCGGCTCGAACCTTAATCGCTACCATACTCATTAACTGTTTGTATGATACATTAAAAGGAAATAAACCTTTTGATTTACATAAATATTCCAAACAACTGGCAATGTTGGGAACAAACACAAAAAGCACCGGAAAAGTCGGCAGAAATGATCCTTGCCCTTGCGGTAGCGGGAAAAAATACAAGCGTTGCTGTCTTGAAATGGCGGGAAGTGAGATGCCTTTACAGAGAGATTTGTACAGCGAAGCTGAAGCAGATGAGAAACTGATATTAGGGGCAGGGTATTATGCTACAATTGATTATCTTCAATATACAAATCCTGATGACCCGGTTATTTTAATGGAAAATAGATGTAGCATCTCCGCGTTTTTGAAAGAGAACGGGGATATAGAAGGAGCCTATATGGCATTAAAAGAAAATGTTGATTTTGCTAAGCAGTTAGGAAAACCAGGATTATCGAAAAATGCATACTATGATTTATTAAACTTCTGTTTAAATCATTCGGACGAATATGCGGAAACAGGGATAGAGGTTATAGAAGACTTTCTGCCTTTATTGTCAGAAGAAGAACAGGGCTATTTACGCTGCGATAAAGCGGATTTATTAGCTAAACTGAATAAGGTTGATAAAGCCGAAAAAGAATTTGGAGCAATTTTCAAGGAAATGCCGGAATGGTACTTTGGAAGATACCGGTACGCCCTTTATTTAGAAGATCTCGGCAAAAAGAACGAAGCCATAGAGGTATTAAAACAACTAATATCAATTAAAGATAAATTAGATCAAGATACTTATATTGCTGTTGTTGATGTCCTGGAGAATATGCAACAATACCCAACAACAAGTGAAACAGTTTAGACAGGCTATGATTTGTTCTGCCGCTGGACAAAAATCAATACATTAAAAGGAGATGTTAAAATGGCGTATCAAATAAAAGTATCCATTAGGGATATTGAACCTGTTATTTGGAGAAGATTAAGAATCCCCGGAAATATTACCTTCCAGCAGTTACATCAGATTATTCAATCAGCGTTTGGGTGGCTTGATTATCATCTTTATAAGTTTGAGTTTGAGTGTAACAA
>CAZVLC010000147.1:0-4227 GCA_964627885.1 uncultured Peptococcaceae bacterium | reverse complement strand
AACTAATGATGCAACAGTATTTTGAGATAATATATCATTGGTATAATATATTAGTATGGAGGGAGGAAAACGAGCCATGATTGGGTATGACTTCAGGTTGGAGCAGAAACAGAAATTAATCATGACCCCGGAACTGCAGCAAGCGATTAAGCTTTTACAATTTTCTGCGGTGGAGTTGGCGGACTATGTAAATCAGGTGCTGCTGGAAAACCCTTTACTGGAAATAAGCGATGAGAGTAAAAGAACAGAAACAGAGACGACCAACGTGGGAAAAGAAGAAATCGACTGGCAGGAATATATCCGAGAAAGCGGGCACAATGATTTGACGCTTCAGTATTTGCCACGGGAAGAACAGGAGGACTTTACGCTCGAGAATATTATTCCGAAGGAAACCAGTTTGCCTGAGTATTTGCTTTTTCAGCTGGGATGTATGCAGTTGAATGCCCAAGAGCAGGAGATTGGCCGGTACCTGATTGGGAACATTGATTCGGCCGGTTATTTGAGCGTGCCTACGGCGGAAGTCGCCCGTGATTTAAGGGTCGCGGAGGAATTGGTGAAAATGGTGCTCCGCCTGGTTCAAAGCTTTGATCCGCCGGGGGTGGGGGCGCGTAGTTTACAGGAATGTTTGCTTATTCAACTGGAGCAGAAAAACATTGTGGACCAGGCCTTGCTCAGGCTGGTGGAAAAGCATTTACCGGATTTGGGGAAGGGGAAAATCACCAAGGTGGCGGCTGCGCTTAATTTACCTATTGCCCGGGTGCAGGAATTGGCGGATCTACTGAAACAGCTTAATCCTAAGCCGGGGGAATTGTTCGGCAGCGGGGAAAAAACCCGTTATATTATTCCTGATGTGGTGATTGAACGAGTAGCGGATGAATTTGTCATTCTGGTCAATGATAGTTTGGTACCACGTTTATCAATTAATAAAACGTATAGTAACATTTTAAATAGCAGTGCTTCTCATCAGGTCGATCAGGAAACGAAAAATTTCGTGGAAAAGAAGATGAATCAAGCGCTTTGGCTGATTCGCAGCATTGAACAACGCCGGATGACGATCTATCGGGTTACGGAAGCCTTATTAAAAAAGCAAATGAGTTTTTTCCGCAAGGGAATAATGCATCTGCAGCCGTTGACCATGCGTGAGGTTGCCGAGGAAATTGGCATGCATGAATCTACGGTGAGTAGAGCGGTTGCGCAGAAATATGTGCAGACTCCACATGGTATTTTTGAATTCAAATTCTTTTTCTCCAAAGGCTTCAATACGGTGATGGGCCCTGCTGCTTCGGCGGAAAGTATTAAACGGTTGTTAGCTGAGCTGCTGCAAAAGGAAGACCCCGCGAAGCCTTATAGTGATCAAAAATTAGTGGAGTTGTTGCAAGAACAAGGGATTAAGATTGCCCGGCGCACCGTTACGAAGTATCGTGAGGAGCTTGGGGTGTTGAGCTCGGCCCAGCGCCGGCGTTATTAAAGAAAAAAATTCACATATTGTCAGGTTGGGCATAATCTGATACAGTAATTTGTGAAGCAGATGGGACATATATATTTAAAGCGGGACAAAAGGCGGCCAACGGGAGGGATGGACGATGACGGAGAGGATCGAACTGTTAAAAAGAATTGTTCCGGAAATAAGTAATCTCTTGGAAAAAAGATATGATATTCTGCGGGTGGTGCGGTATAATCAACCTATTGGCAGAAGATTACTCTCCGAACAGCTGGAGTTGGGTGAAAGGATCGTCCGAGGTGAGGTTGAATTCTTAAAGCATCAGCAATTATTGACCTCTGACGCCGTGGGTGTTTCTTTAACGGATGATTGTGAAAAACTATTATCTGAATTAGCCGAACTGGTTCATGAATTTCGGGGACTTGCTTTTTTGGAAAATTTCCTCCAAAATAATATAGGGTTAAGCAAAGTTTGTATTGTTCCGGGAAATGTTGACGAACAGAGTATCAATATGCGGGAGCTGGGAAAAGCCGCCGGCCGGCATTTGATCCGGATTGTAGAGGACAATTGGGTTATTGCGGTGTCCGGCGGAACAACTATGGCGGAAGTAGCCCGTCAGCTTCCCCCGACGAATGAACAGAAGAGAATTCTCGTTGTTCCTGCGCGCGGCGGTTTGGGTGAGGTCGTGGAGATTCAGTCAAATACCATTGCGGCCAGAATTGCAAAAGGACTAGGCGGAAGTTACCGGCTTCTGTATGTGCCTGATGATATCTCGGAAGAAGCGTTAGAAAATTTTGCTCTTGACCATAAGATTATGGAAACAATTAATTTAGTGAAAAAAGCTAATCTCTTGTTACACGGGATCGGAGTTCCGAAAGTAATGGCAGCACGGCGGGACTTGGATTGGCAAAATTTACTTTCGCGGGCGAAGCAGTTGCCGGTAGGAGAAGCTTTTGGATATTATTTTGCCGAGGATGGTTCGGTTGCAGTATCTACACCTACTGTAGGCCCACGGCTCGAGGACCTGGCGCAATTTCAGCAAGTCGTGGCTGTAGCCGGGGGAAAAAGTAAAGCCAGGGCGATCCTTGCTGTACTTAAGGCTGGTTTTGTCAAAGTATTGATTACGGATCAGGGGGCCGCGGAAGCAATGAGAGAAATTCTGGAGGATGGGTAAAATAGAAATGACAAAAAAAAGGGGGAACAAAATCAGATGAAAAAAATAGGAATTAACGGATTTGGACGAATCGGCAGGAATGTTTTTCGCATTGCCTTGGATAATCAAGACTTTGAAATTGTAGCGGTTAATGACCTCACTGATGCCCGCACGCTCGCACATCTTCTTGCTTATGATTCGGTACACGGCCCGTTTGCCGGGAAGGTTGAAGTTGGCGAGGGAGCAATTATTGTTAATGGGAAAGAAATTAAGGTTTTGGCCGAAAGAGACCCAGCCTTAATACCTTGGGGTGAATTAGGGGTAGATGTGGTTATTGAATCAACGGGGCGTTTTACCAATGGGGAAAAGGCCAGAGCTCATTTGAACGCAGGGGCGAAGAAAGTGATTATTTCTGCACCGGCGAAGCAGGAGGATATTACGATTGTGATGGGGGTAAATGATGAGCAGTATGATCCGGAAAATCATCACATCATCTCCAATGCTTCTTGTACGACTAATTGTCTTGCTCCTGTGGCGAAAGTATTACATGAAAAATTTACCATAAAACGGGGGATGATGACTACTGTCCATTCCTATACAAATGATCAGCAGATTTTGGATTTACCGCATAAGGATTTAAGAAGAGCAAGGGCGGCGGGGCTTTCCATTATTCCCACTACTACCGGAGCGGCTAAGGCTGTAGCACTGGTTTTACCGGAATTAAAAGGGAAGTTAAATGGTTTTGCGATGCGCGTTCCGACTCCGAACGTATCCGTAGTAGATTTTGTCGCGGAATTAGATACTAATGTTACGGTAGAGGATCTTAATGCCGTCTTGCAGGAAGCGGCGGAAGGACCATTAAAGGGGGTTATGGCCTATTCCGAGCTGCCGCTGGTTTCGAAGGATTATAACGGTAACCCCAATTCCTCCATTGTGGATGCCTTGTCAACCATGGTAATAGATGGTAATATGATTAAAGTTGTCGCATGGTATGACAATGAGTGGGGATACTCTTATCGTGTTGTCGATCTGGCCCGCAAGGTCACCAGATTGCTGTAATAAATCACTAGTAATTAGCTTTATGTACTTTTGATTGACGGGAGGTTGGTAAAGAGTGAGCAAAAAAACGATGCATGACATCAAGGTGGCGGAGAAGAAGGTTCTTGTCCGTGTTGACTTTAATGTACCGGTGAAGGAAGGAAAAATTCTGGATGACACCCGGATGAGAAAAGCTTTACCTACGGTTAAGTACTTGCAGGAGCAAGGAGCAAGGGTTATTCTCATGACGCATTTTGGTCGCCCCAAAGGGCAGATTGTGCCTGATATGAGTGTGCGGCAGCTTGTTCCACATTTAAGTGAGCTATTAGGGCATGAAGTATTTTTTGCCGCCGACAGTGGCGGGCCGGAATCGCAAAAGGTAGCGACGGAGCTACAACCTGGGCAGGTTGCTATTTTGGAAAATGTCCGTTTTTATCCCGGGGAAGAAAAAAATGATTTGGATTTTGCCAAGAGCTTGGCTGCTTTAGGCGAAGTATATGTTAATGATGCTTTTGGCGCTGCACATCGGGCCCATGCTTCCACAGAGGGAATAACCAGGTTCCTGCCGGCGGTATCGGGTTTTTTGATGGAGAAA
>CAZVLC010000146.1:0-4239 GCA_964627885.1 uncultured Peptococcaceae bacterium | reverse complement strand
AGCTTTAATGGCTTATTATAAGAAGAAAAAACCGTTTTGAAATCTTCCTTTTTTCCGGTGATTTGCGAACAAGACCCTTGGTGAACAACAAAAAGTCCGTCAATTGTCCGATCATTATTAAGATCGTACTTTGCAAAGTTTACATCCGCTTCCACTTCGTCAAAAAGCCAATTATATAGTTCATATTTATTGGGCTGAGTACCGTTTTGATCTCTTTTGGCGTAATAAGAGTAATTATTTGGCGCATGATACCACCCAATCACATCACCGGAAACATCAAAAGTATTATAAGAAGCCTGACGATAATATTCGCGGAGGCTTCCCGTATTATTGTCATCTCGTTTATTAGTCGAAAAGAACAAATTTTCAAAATCCTGTGGAGAAAATGTCCCCTTTTTATCTTTAAAATCGACCAAAGCAACGAGAATCTTTTTCCTTTCAACCTTTTGCGGAAACAGTCCGCTCCAGGTTTTATAAAACAGTTCATCCTTGGTATAATAACTTTGCACATTACTCGCGCCAGATGAGCTTTTCTGCGCACTTAAAGCCGCCTGACAAGCTTGCTCAGGAGGCAAATAAAGCATATTTAAAAGAAAAATTCCCACTGTAAGCACAACCCGCAGCTTTTTCACCTCTTTCTCCTCCTTGGAAAAGCCTAATTTTTTGTCGAGAAGAGCTCCGCTCAAGTTATTCACTATGGGATTTCAACCAATATAATTATAGCATGTTTGGTGCGAAAATTGCCGTATTTTGTCAATAGTAATGAATCTTTTACGCTCCACCATTTAGCGTAGGACCCTTGTCCTTTCAATCCTTCCTTTCATAATTTC
Source organism: uncultured Peptococcaceae bacterium (assembly GCA_964627885.1). Taxonomy (GTDB): domain Bacteria; phylum Bacillota; class Peptococcia; order DRI-13; family DTU073; genus UBA3937. The sequence goes on along the minus strand of CAZVLC010000146.1, from coordinate 3,409 downwards.
ATTCACTTAATAACTCTTTTTTTCACTTCTCTCAATAATTTTTCCTTATCATTTAATGCGGGGTTTTCCCAAACCATTTCCAGAAGCCATTGTAAGGTTTCTCCCAGCTTAATTCCGGGTTCAAACCCGAAAGCAATTAAATCATCTCCATTAACCCCCAGATCTTTGACGGTTAATGGTTGTTTTTCGTTTAATACTTTTCCAACCCTCTCCTGCAAAGCTAAAATTCCGCTAAAATCATGGGGTGGTTTACTGCCTAAAATATCCGCAATCTGTAAAAGAAAAAGGCTGTCCAAGTTTTCAGGTTCGACCCGAGTGATCAAGCGCTTGAGCCCTTTTTCTTTGATGTGTTCAAAACGGGACATATGATGACGCACTAAAATACACACCTTGTGCGTGGTCGTCCGGTCAAATTTCAATCTTTGCAGAATCTCCCGGGTCATTTCTTCTCCCAGCACATGATGGTTATAGAAATGTCCTTGTCCTTTTTCATCCAGGCTAAAGGTCACCGGCTTCGCAATATCATGCAATAAAGCCGCCAGACGAAGAACCGGGTCATTCGGCGTGTTTTTTACTACCACCATCGTGTGGTCATAGACCGTTTTATCATGGTGGATATTCCTTTGATCAACACCGATGCCTTGCTCAAGCTCCGGGATGATGTGTTTCATTAAACCCAGGCGGCTTAATTGGACAAGATAATCAGGGTTCTCCGAACAGAGAATTTTCATCAATTCATCTCTGATTCTCTCCTTACTGATTTTCGCTAACAGTTGACTATTCGCCTGAATACTTTTCGCTGTCTCCGTTTCAATAGTATAACCTAATTGACTGGCCAAGCGAACCGCACGCAGCATCCGCAGCGCATCCTCCCGAAAGCGTTGCTCCGCCGGTCCAACCGCCCGAATCAGTTTATGCTCCAAATCTTTTCTTCCGCCAAAAGGATCAACTAAACCCTTTTCGGAGTTATACGCCATCGCATTAATCGTAAAATCCCGCCGCCGTAAATCTTCCTCCAGAGAAGCGGTAAAAAATACCTGGTCAGGGCGGCGCGCATCTTGGTATTCCCCGTCAATCCGATAGGTAGTTACCTCGTATTGTTGCGGTTTAGCGGCATCGTCAGCATCTGACGACACTACGGTAACCGTCCCATGCTTTAAACCCGTAGCAATCGTATGGGGAAAGAATTGCTGAATTTGTTCCGGTTGGGTGGAGGTTGTAATATCCCAATCCTGAGGAGTGCGACCAAGACACAAATCACGCACACACCCGCCCACCAGATAGGCCTCATAGCCATGGCTCTGTAGCACCATGATAATTTTTACGGCGCCCCTGTCGAGACTTACTTCTTTTATTTCTCTCTCTTTTTCTCTTTCTCTTGTATCTCTTCGCTCTTCCATTTCCCCAAACGCCCCCTTTCTTGCCGACAACCTTCCTTTTTCTATTTGTTGAGGGATTCTATTTCTTGAGCGCACTTTTTCTCTATGACACAACCCGCACAACCGGGAACCTTTGTGCAAGCCTGCTTGGCATGCTCAACCAACAAGGCATGAAACTCTTGATAGATCGCTAAATCGCATGGTATATTCTGTTCAATGAAGAAACGAAGCTCATCATAAGTCTCAGGTAAAGTATACCCCAGTCGCCCGAAAATCCGTTTTGTATAAGCATCAATCACAAAAAACGGCTTATTAAGGGCATATACCAGGATTGAATCAGCAGTCTCGCGACCGATCCCCTTGATCGCCAGCAATTCGGCCCGTAATGCCGTGCCGTCTCTCCGGCGGGCCTTTTCCACATCATAGGCATAATGTGCATACCACTCCGTCAAAGCTTTCAGCCTCGCCGCCTTTTGGTTGTAGTAGCCACTAGAGCGGATTAATTGACCAAGCTCCTCCAGTGGCACCGCCGCAATATACTCCGGTGATAGCTTATCCCCGAAATTAGCAAGCGCCTTTTCCACATTTGCCCAAGTGGTATTTTGCGTCAAGATCGCTCCCACCATCATTTCATAAGACGTTTTCGCCGGCCACCAATGACGTGGACCGTAAGCCTGCAGCAAAAGATGATATACCGCCATTATTTGCTCTGTCCTTTGATCTGTCATTTTTTCCCGCTTCATTTGCGCACAATCCCCCAAAGAATTCCACGATTTCTTTTTTAATTATAACATCAAATAATAGCATCAAAAAATAACATTAAAAAGCTCTCATTACATTATGCTATACCGCTTCCAACTAATGTAATAAGAGCTTTTGTTTTTCCCTTAACACCCATCTATGCAGTAAGTTAATCTCTTTTCCCTTTACACGGCTAAATAAAACAAGAAGCCCAAATAATGCATGACGCTGCCGCCTAACACAAAAAGATGCCAGATTCCATGGTTGAAAGGGATTTTCCGGCAGACATAAAAGATTACCCCGAGCGTATAAAGAATTCCTCCCCCCAGTAACCAAGCGAAAAGTCCCGCCGGAACCATCTGCAGCATTGGCTTCACCGCAATAATAATCAGCCAACCCATTAAGACATACAAAATCGTGGAGACGATTTTGGTTTTTTCGATACTAATAATATTCAGCACTATGCCCAGCAAAGCCAAACCCCAGATTATGCCAAAAATTGTCCAGCCCCACACACCGCGCATAGCCACTAGCGTAATCGGCGTATAACTGCCCGCAATCAGCAAATAAATGGAGACGTGGTCAAAAACGCGGAATACTTTTTTTACTTTTTCAATCAAAATACTATGATAAAGCGTTGAGGATAAATACAAAAAAAATAAGGTGAAACCGTAAACGCTAAAGCTGACAACCCGCCAGACATCACCCTTCGTTCCCGCAAAATAAACAAGGATCACTAAGGCCGCCAAACTCAAAACCGCCCCAACCCCATGCGTGATACTATTGAAAATTTCTTCCTTTAAGGTATACCGATTTACTAAAGCCGTGGGCTTTTCCATTAATTCCGCACCTCATTTTATTTTCCATTGATTCCTAAACGACCCAGCTAAAACATAACTATATTATATGCCTTTGTGATGACGAATAGTACTTCTTTCCAAAAATTATTTCAAATTATTTCATCACTATTATTTGAGCACTTTTTCTCCTCAGTCTTGCAGCACCCGCATCACGTTAAAAACTGCCAGTAATGCCACGCCCACGTCCGCAAACACCGCTTGCCACATTGTGGCAATTCCCGCCGCGCCTAAAGCAAGCACAACTCCCTTTACTGTGAGCGCCAAGAAAATATTTTGCCACACGACCTGTTTTGTCCTTCCGGCTACCTGCATTGCCGCAACTAACTTTGACGGCTCATCGGTCATAATCACCACATCGGCTGCTTCAATGGCAGCATCAGAGCCGAGCCCGCCCATAGCTACTCCCACATCAGCCCTTGCCAGAACCGG